>NZ_JBEAIU010000052.1:0-132625 GCF_040065135.1 Klebsiella sp. CN_Kp066
CGAGTCCGGGCACCACTATTCAGAGAACCCAGCCTATGGCTGGGTTTTTGCTTTTATGCTTTCAGTTAAATATCGTCTTCCCTAGCTGATACCCCGCCTCAAGATGCGCTTTCGCCGTTTCCAGCTCCGGTAACAGCAGCAGCTGCGAACTGGCCACCGTCGCCCCGCAGTAATCAAAAATGCCGTGGGCGATCTGCGCATGAAAAGCAGCGGTAAACCCATGCTTATCATACGTTTTCTGATTGGCTGCGCCTAACGCAACCAGGTGCACTCGCAGGCGCCCGAGCTTCTTCACCACCTCGCCCCCGGCGGTTTCCTCATAGGCCCAGCCGTTGGCAAACACGCGGTCGATCCAGCCCTTCAGCAGCGCAGGCATCGACCACCAGTAAACGGGAAAGACCAGCACCAGTGCGTCGGCTCGATCGAGTCTGGCCTGCTCAGCAACCACATCGGGCGGCGTGGAGCCGGTTTGCAGAAATGCGGCGATATCCGGCTCAGTAAACACCGGGTTAAAGCCTTCCTGCGTTAAATCTGCTATTTCAGCAGTGTGCTGCTGGCCGGATTCGGCAATCCCTTGCGCAATAGCCGTCGCTACGCTGTGAGTCAGAGAAGTATTAAGAGGATGAGAAACCACGATTAATGCATGCATGACGGATACCCCAGTTGCGCGATAACGATATTGGACGTAGTCTAATATACTAACAGTAACCTACTCATGGTAACTTACCTTTGGTATATTAGCATGTCAACGGGAGAATCCTTTTATGTCTCAACCCCTCGTACGGCAGCGTTTAACGCGAGAAGAGCGGCGCACGCAGCTGATGGACGTCGCCTGGCATATTATTCGCGAGGAAGGAACCGACGCCCTGACGCTGGGCTATCTGGCGACCCAGGCGGGGGTGACTAAACCGGTGGTTTACGATCATTTTGACAGCCGTTCGGGACTTTTCGCGGCGCTGTATGCGGAATACGACCAGCGCCAGAGCGTAAAGATGGATGAAATTCTGCGCAACACCGAACCCAGGGCGGAGACACTGGCTTCGGCGATCGCTAATGCCTACATTGAGTGCGTCCTGCTCCAGGGCCGCGAAATGCCCAGCGTGATGGCCGCGCTGGCCGGGACGCCTGAGCTGGAGAAAATCAAGCAGGAGTGCATAACCGCATTTACCGCGAAATGCCGGCAATATTTTTCGCCGCTTTGCGAGAGTGAAAACCTCAGCGAAGCAGCCATTCTCGCCATGCTTGGATCCGCCGACGGGCTATCGGCTGCGGTAGTAAACGGCGTCATCACGGAGCAGCAGGCGAAAGATGAGCTATTTCAGGTGATTATGTCGATGCTGCAGCGCTGCTGCCGTGGCGAAGAAGCGCTACCCGGTAGCGGCTAGCGCTTTATATGGCCGACAAAACTTATCAGATCATCTAATGATGAGTTTTCCGTGGGCGGCTTTAATTATCAGCCGCCCGCTTTCTTAATCGCCGCATCCAGCGAGGCTTTATCCGCCAGCCCAGGGAATACGGTGATCGTCGCCTCCGTGGCGCCGGTCGTCGGCATTACGATAACGCCGGGCGTACCGCTTAAACCGATCTCCTGCGCCAGCTGGTTGGTACTTTCCAGTACCGACTCAACGTCCGCCGCTTTCTTCGCATCGAAATTGACCTTCTTCGCCTGCTGCTGCACGTCAGCGGCGGTTAGCTTGCCTTCGTTATGCCCGGTGGAATAGATGCCGTTATGGTAGGTCAAATAGGCCTCTGCGCCCTTCTGCTGATAAATCTGCAGCCCAGTTTTCGCCGCCTCCAGCGAGGTTTCCCAACGGCTGCCAAAAATTGGCCACTCTTTGAAAGCAAAGCGGGTCTGCGGGTTCTCTTTAATAACCTGCTCCATGACCGGAGCCAGACGGCTGCAGTAAACGCATTGATAATCAAAGAATTCAATAACGGTCACTTTGCCCTCTTTCGGGCCATAGGTTGGGGTGTTTTTATCCTGCGTCAGCGCAGCCGCGTTCTTCAGTACCGCCTGCGTCGCGGCGCTGGCCTGCTGCTGTTCCTGAATTTGCTGCAGCTTCTGGCTGGCCTGCAGCAGCACTTCCGGATGCGCGACTAAATAGTCCGCGGCAATTTTGCCGATACGGGCTTCCTGTTCGGGCGTGAAGGTGGGTGCATCAGCGGCAGTTGCCATCACCGGAAGCAGTGCGGCGCCAATAAAGGCGAGTGTCAGTAAATTCTTATGGCCGGGCATGTGGGTAGTCCTTGCGATGGGTGAACGGCAGGTGTGTCTTTACGAACAAAATATCATCCTTTGCCCGCGAATCATCCCCGGACGAGGCAATGATTAGTAACTATATTTTTCAATAACTCAACGCGCCCTCGCGATTTAGCGGGTGGTCAACGCGCGTGAACGGGAGTACGCTTCGCCCCCTGCTTTTCCCCCCTGGGCCTCTTTTTAGTTAGATGAGTTAGGTATGAATGAGTTTTTCAGTCAGTGGGACGTAGCGGTTATCCTGCTGCAAATTATCGCTATCGACCTGTTATTAGGCGGCGACAACGCGGTGGTGATCGCGATGGCCTGCCGTAAGCTGCCGCCGCATCAGCGGACCAAAGCGATTATTATCGGCACCTTTGGTGCGATAGCGGCGCGCGTGCTGCTCCTGGCCGTGGCTATTTATTTGCTCTCATTGCCGTGGTTGAAAGTGGTTGGCGCTCTGATGCTGTTGTGGATCGGTATCAAGCTGGTCACCAATCAGGAAGAAGAGAATGAAATCAGCAGCTCCAGCAGCCTGTGGCGTACTGCGGTCACCATTACCGTTGCCGATGTCATTATGTCGCTGGACAACGTACTGGCCGTCGCCGCCGCCGGAAAAGGCCATCTGCTGCTGGTCGCGCTGGGGGTGCTGATCAGCATCCCGATTATTGTCGCGGGCAGTAAACTGGTATTGGCGATCCTTAACCGCTTCCCGTCGGTGGTGATGCTGGGCGGCGCGCTTATCGGCTGGATAGCCGGCTCAATGATGGTGAGCGATGTCACCATCGTTCATCTGTTCCCCAACGCGCCAGCCGCCCTTCCGTTGATCGGCGGCGCCATTGGCGCTGCCCTGGTGCTGCTGGAAGGGCTGCGCAGGAACCGCAGCAGGCCTTCTGCCGAATAGGGTTATCCACGTTCTGTCGCCGTCGATCCCGACGGCGTCAAGTTTGCGCCACTTTTCCGCCACATCCGTCCTCATTTGCCCTACGCTTAATAAAGACACCTGTTCCAGGGATCTGTAACCGTAATATTGCGCATAAATGAGATAACATCATGGAATTAAAGGATTATTATGCCATTTTAGGGGTTCAGCCAACGGACGATCTGAAAACCATCAAGACCGCCTATCGCCGTCTGGCACGCAAATATCACCCCGATGTCAGTAAAGAAAACGATGCCGAAGCCAGGTTCAAAGATCTCGCCGAAGCCTGGGAAGTGCTTAAAGATGACCAGCGCCGCGCTGAATACGACCAACTGTGGCAGCACCGCAACGATCCGCACTTTGGCCGTCAGCAGCACTCCCATGAGCAGAGCTACAGCCAGCAGGACTTTGACGACATCTTCTCCTCCATGTTTGGCCAGCAGGCGCATCATAGCCGCCGCCAGCAGGGCGTGCGCGGCCATGATTTAGAGATAGAAGTCGCGGTTTTCCTTGAAGAGACTTTAGCCGAGCAGACGCGCACTATCAGCTATAAGCTGCCGGTGTATAACGTCTTTGGCATGGTTGAAAGCGAAACGCCGAAAACTCTGAACGTAAAAATTCCCGCAGGCGTCGTCGACGGCCAGCGCATCCGCCTGAAAGGCCAGGGCACCCCCGGCGAGAATGGCGGCCCGAACGGCGACCTGTGGCTGGTGATACATATCGCCCCGCATCCGCTGTTTGATATCGTCGGACATAACCTTGAAATTGTCCTGCCGCTGGCGCCATGGGAAGCGGCATTAGGCACCAAAGTCACTATCCCGACGCTCAAAGAGAGCATTCTGTTGACCATCCCGCCGGGCAGCCAGGCCGGACAGCGCCTGCGCGTCAAGGGCAAAGGGCTGGCCAGCAAAACCACCACTGGCGATCTGTACGCCGTGATTAAAATCGTTATGCCGCCAAAACCGGATGAGAAGAGCCGCGAGCTCTGGCAGCAGCTGGCCGATGCGCAATCCAGCTTCGAGCCGCGTAAGACATGGGGGAAAGCCTGATGGCTAAGATAACAGTGACGTTTACGATTACCGAGTTTTGTCTCCACACCGGCCTTTCCGAGGAGGAACTGAACGAAATTGTCGGCCTCGGCATGATCGAGCCGCGCCAGCCGCAGCGGGAAAAATGGCTGTTTGACGATAGTGCGGTGACAATTGTTCACCGCGCAGTACGCTTACGCAAAGAGCTGGAGCTGGACTGGCCGGGGATCGCCGTCGCCTTGACGCTGCTTGACGAGAACGCGCGCCTGAGCCGTGAAAATCAAATTCTGCAGCAGCGGCTGGCGCGCTTTCTGACGCATGGTTAAACCCCATCCGCAGACGGTGGTAAATCCGTAGCCCGGTCAGCGCAGCGCCACCGGGAGATAATCTGAAGCGGCATTGCGCGCTGTTCCCCGGAGGCGGCGCTTGACGCGTCTTGTCCGGGCTACCGGTCCGCAGATGGCGGTAAACCCGTAGCCCGGTCAGCGCAGCGCCACCGGGAAGATAATCTGAAACAACATTGCGCGCTGTTCCCCGGAGGCGGCCCTTGACGCGCCTTGTCCGGGCTACCTGTCCACAGACGGTGGTGAACCCGTAGCCCGGTCAGCGCAGCGCCACCGGGAAGATAATCTGAAGCAACATTGCGCGCTGCTCCCCGGAGGCGGCGCTTGACGCGCCTTGTCCGGGCTACGTGTACGCTGATGGCGGTAAACCCGTAGCCCGGCTAAGCGCAGCGCGAGCCGGGAGAAAAACGCAAAGCCACCTCCAGGCGGATAGGGCGCTAGCCGTCATCCGGCACAATACCTGATTAGCCATGCACCCACGCCGGCAGCCAGTCGCCGTGGCTGTCGATCAGATCGTCCACCAGCGCATAGATCTCCTCAATGCCCAGCACCGCCGCCGTATGCGGGTCCATCATCGTCGCATAGTAGATATAGTCGCGATTTTCCGTGAGTATCGCCTCCGTCAGCAGGGTCTGAACGTTGATATTGGTTTGCATCATTGCCGCCAGATGGGCAGGCAGCTTGCCCGCTTTGGTCGGTTGAATGCCGTTAGCGTCCACCAGACAGGCCACCTCCACACAGCAGCCCTGCGGCAGGTTATCGATAAGATTATCGTTACGCACGTTGCCGTAGATCACGCTCGGCTCGCCTGTCCAGATGGCGTTCATAATGGTGCTGGCGTACTCGCGCGAGGGTTTGACCTCAATGCGCTCGCTGGTTTTATACCGTTCCAGCTCTTTGTGCCAGTTCGCCACCTGCTCTACGCAGCGTTTCGGATACTCATCCAGCGGCACCTGATAGCGCGCAATCAGATCCTCACGCCCCGGCTTGATAAACCAGGGAGTGTATTCCGCGAAGTGCTCGGACGACTCCGTGACAAAATAGCCCAACTTTTTAAACATCTCATAGCGGACGATGTTCTGGCAGCGCGAATCTTCGCGATGCTTCGGCGCGCGTCCTTCGGCAAATGCCTGCAGCATCTCCGGGTAAATACTGACATAGCTGCCGTCGCTGAGCTTTTTCTCCAGCGACAGGTAAAAGGCCATATGATTGATACCGGCGCAGCGGTAGCGTAAATCCGCCGGGTCGAGATCCAGATCGTGGGCCAGTTCCTCCGCCGTCCCCTGCACCGAATGACACAGTCCGACCTGCTTAATATGCGGATAGCGGGCGTACATCGCCCAGGTATTCATCGCCATCGGATTGACGTAGTTAAGCATAGTGGCGTTCGGGCAAACTTCGGTCATATCGTCGCAGATGCGCCACAGGTGCGGAATGGTGCGCAGCGCGCGCATAATTCCGCCCGGGCCAAGCGTATCGGCAATAGTTTGCTCCACGCCATGCAGCTTACAGACTTCAAAATCGGTGACCGTACAGGGCTGATAGCCGCCAATCTGGAAGGCCACCACCACAAAATCCGCGTCCTGCAGCGCCGCTTTCTGGTCGCGATGGCAGCTGATTTCCCCCTCCGCGCCCAGAGAGTCCATCAGTTTGCGCACCACAATATGCGACTCCTCCAGGCGAGTCGCATCGATATCCATCAGGGCGATATGCGCGGACTTTAGCGCCGGGCGCTGAAACACATCGCCGAGTATATTTTTGACGAATACCGTCGAACCGGCGCCGATAAAGGTAATTTTGGGGGCAGACATAGGGTGCTCTCCGTAGGGTTAGTGAACGTTAACAGAGTGGCATGCCGGACTACCGGCAGGCTGCCCTCTTCCCGCCGGAGAATTCCCGAAAACTCAGATCGGCTACCGGCAAGCATGAAAACTGATTTTTCGGGAATAAATGGGCGAAAAAGAAGAGAAAACGGGCCTTTAATTCGACTAAGATAAGCGCTGACTGGCGTCAAAAATCGGCAAGAATGATGATTCAGGAATCTACATCATGATCGATAAACCCCGCGCAGCGCATCCCGCCGACGCGTATATGAGCAGCAGCGACGATCGACTGCCCCGCAGCCCGCTGGCGCTCTACTCTGAATACCAGCGGATGGATATCGAGCTGCGTACTCCTTATGCCATGACCGCCAGCCACTGGCACGGTCAGGTGGAGGTGAACGTCCCCTTCGACGGCGATGTCGAGTATCTGATCAACGATGAAGCGGTACGTATCGAGCAGGGCTATATCACCCTGTTCTGGGCCTGTACGCCCCATCGCCTTACCCGACCAGGGGCCTGCAGGCAGATGGCTATCTTCAACCTGCCGATGCATCTGTTTTTATCCTGGCCGCTGGATCGGGAGCTTATTAACCACGTCACCCACGGTATGGTGGTGAAATCGCTGGCTGCCCAGCAGCTCAGCGTATTTGAAGTCCAGCGCTGGCAGCAGGAGCTGAACAGCGAAAATGAGCAAATCCGCCAGTTAGCGATCGATGAAATCGCTCTGATGCTCAAGCGCCTGAGCCTCTCCGGCTGGCAGCCGATTCTGGTGAACAAGACTTCACGCACGCATAAGAACAGCGTTTCGCGCCACGCCCAGTTTTACGTCAGCCAGATGCTGGAATATATTGCCATCCACTACGATCGGGCGCTCACCGTCAACGATGTCGCCGAGCATGTGAAGCTGAATGCCAACTACGCGATGGGGATTTTTCAGCGGGTGATGCAGCAAACCATGAAGCAGTACATTACCGCGATGCGCATTAATCACGTTCGGGCGCTGCTCAGCGACACCGATAAGACCATCCTCGATATCGCCCTGACCGCCGGTTTCGGCTCCAGCAGCCGCTTTTACAGCACTTTTAATAAATATGTCGGCATGCCGCCGCAGCAGTATCGCAGGCTGAGCCAGCAGCGTCGCCATAATCTGGCGCCCGCCGGGGCATAAAAAAATGCCGCCGGGGAAGCCCACGGCGGCATTGATTAACAGCAAAACGGTTTAGTCGTTGATGCGCGGATGCTGCTGCACCAGACGAGAGCGTTTTTCCTGCAGATCGGCGATCTCCTGATCGATATCTTCGATTTTATGCTCGATGTTATCGTAGTGCTCGCCGAGAATTTCTTTCGCTTCCTGAATATCCGAAGCCGCTGGCGTCGCCCCTTTCAGCGGACGATTGGCGGTCTCTTTCATCGACAGGCCGGTAATCAGACCGATAACTGCAATTACCATCAGATAGTAAGCCGGCATCATCAGGTTCTGCGTGCTTTCTACCAGCCACGCCGCCAGGGTTGGCGTCAGACCGGCAATCAGCACCGAGATGTTGAAGGCGCTGGCCAGGGCGCTAAAACGAATGTGGGTCGGGAACATCGCCGGCAGCGACGAAGCCATCACTCCGATAAAGCAGTTCAGCACAACCGCCAGCACCAGCAGACCGGCGAAAATCAGGCCGAGAACGTTACTGTTAATCATGATGAATGCCGGAATCGACAGCGCGAACAGCGCCACGCTACCAATCAGAATGAACGGGCGACGGCCAAAACGGTCGCTGAGCATACCGATAACCGGCTGAACGAACAGCATCCCGACCATGATGGCGATGATGATCAGCACCCCGTGGTCTTCTGAATAGTGCAGGTTATGCGACAGGTAGCTCGGCATGTAGGTCAGCAGCATGTAGTAGGTCACGTTGGTGGAAATCACCAGACCGATACAGGTCAGCAGGCTACGCCAGTGTTTAGTCGCGATCTCTTTAAAGGAGACTTTCGGCCCGTCCTGCAGGCCCTCGCGGTCGCCCTGCTCCATTTTATCAACGTGCTGCTGGAACGCCGGCGTCTCTTCCAGCGCATGGCGCAGATAAAGACCAATAATGCCTAACGGCAGCGCGAGGAAGAACGGAATACGCCAGCCCCAGTCGAGGAAGTTCTCTTCGCCTACCATGCTGGAAATGAGTACCACCACGCCCGCGCCCATCACGAAGCCCGCTATCGAACCGAAGTCCAGCCAGCTGCCCATAAAGCCGCGTTTACGGTCAGGCGAGTATTCCGCCACAAAGATCGATGCCCCGGTATATTCTCCGCCCACCGAGAATCCCTGCGCCATTTTACACAGCAGCAGCAGAATCGGCGCCCAGATACCAATGGTGGCATACGACGGAATAAGACCGATACAGAATGTACTTATCGACATAATGACGATGGTTATCGCCAGAATTTTTTGTCGACCATATTTATCGCCCAGCATCCCGAAGAACAGGCCGCCTAATGGACGAATTAAGAAGGGAACCGAGAAAGTACCGAGCGCGGCAATCATCTGCACGCTGGGGTTGGCATCGGGGAAAAAGACCTTACCAAGAGCATACGCAACAAAACCATATACCCCAAAATCGAACCACTCCATCGCGTTACCCAGCGAGGCTGCGGTAATCGCTTTCTTCAGTTTGCTATCATCAATGATGGTCACATCCCGAAGCGTGATGGGTTTTACTTTTTTCCTTTTAAGCATAATTATCCTCTTTTGCTCTCGCCTTGAGCGCACGAATCTCCGCCGAATGACAAGGTCATTCGCGTCATGCGTTGGGAGCGGCGAATTGCTGTGCTCCACATTTCAAGCGTAGCAGGTTTGCCTGCACTGTCTGCTGACAGTCCGTACAACCGAACCTGTTGACGCCTGCTCTGGCCATAATGAATATGCGGGGCCGCTAATAAGTGTAGTGAATTTGCGTTCTCGCCTTTTTACCCTAACAGCGTTTAAATTTGGGATCAACTTCACAAAAATTTACCTACCCTTAAACAGAGTCGGCGAAAACCAATAAGTTCAATGAATATTGGAACTTAGCGATACATTTCCGGAAATATCTGGCGGTTTTTATGGAAATAACCCCGTCGCTCTTCACGGGGTATATTCATTTTCTTCCCGGCAGTAACTCATAAAAAAGGCCCGACAAAAGTGCGGGATTGCGCTATAATCACTTACACTTTCGGCTATCAGCCGCCATTTAATGGACCAACGTCCTGTTTTACCCAGTAATCGCGAGGAACGTCATGCAACTGCCACACTGCCCGAAATGCCATTCTGAATACACTTATGAAGATGGCGGCATGTTTATCTGCCCGGAATGCGCCCATGAATGGAACAATGCCGAGCCTGCGGATGATAACGACGCGCTGGTGGTCAAAGATGCCAACGGTAATTTACTCACCGACGGCGACAGCGTCACCGTAGTAAAAGATCTTAAGGTTAAAGGCAGTTCTTCAATGCTAAAAATCGGTACTAAAGTGAAGAATATCCGCCTGGTTGAAGGCGATCATAATATTGACTGCAAAATTGATGGTTTTGGCCCGATGAAGCTAAAATCCGAATTTGTTAAAAAGAACTGATTTTATTCCCCCGGCGCCTGTCGTCGGGGGGAAATATATTTTCCCGTGCCGTTATGCGAATTGTCCGATCGTCTTCCGCCTCTTCTTGCGTCTTCCCTCGCTGCCGCCTGGCTTAATTTTGCAATCCCCTTCTACGCTTAATGGAATATTCGTTACCTGAGGTAATGCTTATGCCCCTGAGTCCCTATATCGCTTTTAGCGGCAACTGCGCGGCCGCCATCGCGTTCTACCAGCAGGCGCTGGGCGCTGAACTGCTCCATAAAATTACCTGGGGCGAAATGCCGCAGGATATTCATGACGCAGAGGATGGCTGCCCCTCCGGCCAGCATCTGGCCGCCGACGGCATCGCCCACGCCAGTCTGCGCATCGCCGACAGCATCCTGATGCTCAGCGACAGCCCCTCCAGTAAAATGGAGCGCTACGCCGGGTTTACTATCGTGCTTGATCCGCAAGATGTTATCGAGGGTAAACGCTGGTTTGACGGCCTCGCCGATGGCGGGCAGATAGAGATGGTCTGGCAGGAGACATTCTGGGCGCACGGCTTCGGTAAAGTGATCGACCGCTTTGGCGTCCCGTGGATGGTCAACGTGGTGAAAGAACCTTAACGCTGACCTTTTCCCCTCCCCCTAACCCTCTCCCCGAAAGGGAGAGGGTACCCGGCGGTGCAGTTTGTTACCCCTGCGCCGCTCTGCAGCCCCCACGCACAGCTGACTCCGCACCCGGATTTTTCCTCTCCCTTCAGTAGAGGGCCTCTGTGCGTTCATTCCCTCTTACCTGTCATCCCTTCGGCATTAACTCTTCATCCCCCGGTCATCAGGAGTTAACCGAAACGTAACAAAAAACCGTCAGGATTGGCTCACGCTCAGAGGAAAACTCCTTCTTGTCCTTAGTGAGGCTTGATTGCCATGTACTTATCCAGACATCCGACCAGTTACCCCACGCGATATCAGGAAATTGCCGCCAAACTGGAGCAAGAGCTTTGCCATCATTACCGCTGCGGCGACTATCTGCCCGCCGAGCAGCAGCTGGCGTCCCGCTTTGAGGTTAACCGCCATACCCTGCGCCGGGCCATCGATCAGCTTGTCGAGCGCGGCTGGGTCCAGCGCCGTCAGGGCGTCGGCGTGCTGGTACTGATGCGCCCGATAGATTACCCGCTCAGCGCCCAGGCGCGCTTTAGCCAGAATCTTCTCGAACAGGGCAGCCACCCGACCAGCGAAAAGCTGCTGTCGGTGCTGCGTCCGGCCAGTAGCCAAGTTGCCGACGCGTTTGCCATCAGTGAAGGCGATAACGTCATTCACCTGCGCACCCTGCGCCGCGTGAACGGCGTCGCCCTGTGTCTGATAGACCACTACTTTGCCGACCTGCAGCTATGGCCGGTTCTGCAAACCTTTACCCACGGCTCGCTCCACGATCTGTTGCGCAATCGTCTTGATATCGAACTGACCCGCGTACGCACCAAAATCAGCGCCCGCCGCGCGCAGGCCAAAGAGAGCCGCATTCTCGGCATTCCCAATATGGCGCCGCTGCTGTGCGTGCGCACCCTGAATCATCGCCAGGGCGAGCAGAGCGCGACGGAGTACTCCGTCAGCCTGACCCGCGCCGACATGATTGAATTCACCATGGAGCACTGAATGCACTTTGATACCGCTACCCGCCAGCGCTGGATGTCCGTGCTGGCCCACAGTGACCCACAAGAACTGGCGGCGCGGATGCAAACGCTGCAGCTCGCGCCGCAGTATGAACTGATTCGCGCCCCGGAAACCGGGCTGGTCCAGCTGCAGGCGCGCATGGGCGGCATCGGCGATCGATTTTTCGCCGGAGACGCCACCTTAACCCGCGCCGCTATCCGCCTGGCCGACGGCACGCTCGGCTATAGCTGGATTTTAGGCCGCGATCGTCCGCACGCTGAACGTTGCGCGGCCATCGATGCCCTGATGCAGTCGCCACACCATTTTCACACCCTGATGGAAACCCTGATAACCCCGCTGGAAGAACAACGTAGCGCGCGCATTGAAGCCCGACGCGCCGAAGTCAACGCCAGCCGGGTCGACTTCTTTACTCTGGTTCGCGGAGATAACGCATGACCTTACAACCCGCTTTTACCCTGGCTGTGCAGGATGCCCAGCACAGTTTCCGCCGCCTGCTGAAAGCGATGAGCGAGCCGGGCGTGATTGTCTCCCTGCAGCAGCTTCAGCACGGCTGGCAGCCGCTGAACGTCGCCACCACCAGCCTGCTGCTGACGCTGGTGGATCACGAGACGCCGGTCTGGCTCGCTCCGACGCTGCATAACGATCTGGTCGGCCAGAATTTACGCTTTCATACCGGCGCGCCGCTGGTTGAGCAGCCGCAGCAGGCAACCTTCGCCGTCGCCAGTGACAGCATCAGCGCCGAA
The DNA here is from genome assembly GCF_040065135.1 of Klebsiella sp. CN_Kp066. Classification (NCBI taxonomy): domain Bacteria; kingdom Pseudomonadati; phylum Pseudomonadota; class Gammaproteobacteria; order Enterobacterales; family Enterobacteriaceae; genus Klebsiella; species Klebsiella sp. CN_Kp066. The sequence goes on from NZ_JBEAIU010000052.1 coordinate 12,346, forward strand.
CAGCTCAACGTGCTCTCCGCCGGTACCGTCGTCGCCCCGGAGACCGGCGTTACGCTGATTGTTCAGCTCGCCAGCCTCAGCGGCGGCCGGATGCTGCGCCTGACCGGCGCCGGGATCGCCGAGGAGCGGATGATCGCCCCGCAGCTGCCGGAATGTATTATTGCAGAGTTAACCGAGCGCCCGCATCCGTTCCCGCTGGGTATCGATCTGATTCTCACCTGCGGCGAACGCCTGCTGGCGATTCCGCGCACCACTCACGTCGAGGTCTGCTAATGTACGTAGCCGTCAAAGGCGGCGAGAAGGCGATCGTCGCCGCTCACGCCCTACAGGAACAGCAACGCCGAGGCGATGGACGGCTTCCTGAAATCAGCGTTGACCAGATTAGCCAACAGCTCAATCTGGCGGTGGATCGGGTCATGACCGAAGGCGGTATCGCCGACCGGGAGCTGGCGGCGCTGGCGCTGAAGCAGGCCAGCGGCGATAGCGTCGAAGCGATTTTTCTGCTGCGCGCTTACCGCACCACGCTGCAAAGACTGGCGGTCAGCGAGCCTGTCGACACCGCCGCTATGCGCCTTGAGCGCCGGATCTCGGCGGTCTATAAAGATATCCCCGGCGGCCAGATGCTCGGCCCGACCTACGATTACACCCACCGTCTGCTCGATTTTACCCTACTGGCCAACGGCGAAACGCCGCCGCTGGCGACCGATAGCGCGCCGCAGGAAGCCACGCCGCACGTTTTTAATCTGCTCGTCCAGCAGGGACTGGCGAAGGCGGAGCAGGATACTGACGCGCAGCCCGACGACATCACCCGCCATCCGCCGGTTTATCCCTGTTCGCGCTCGTCGCGCCTGCAGCAACTGGTGCGCGGCGACGAGGGCTACCTGCTGGCGCTGGCCTACTCCACCCAGCGCGGCTACGGGCGCAACCATCCGTTTGCCGGGGAAATTCGCAGCGGCTACGTCGCGGTGGAGATCGTCCCGGAAGAGCTGGGCTTCACCGTCACTATTGGCGAACTGTTGATGACCGAATGCGAAATGGTCAACGGCTTTGTCGACCCTCAGGATGAACCGCCGCACTTCACCCGCGGCTACGGCCTGACGTTTGGCATGAGCGAGCGCAAAGCGATGGCGATGGCGCTGGTTGACCGCGCGCTCCAGGCGCCGGAGTACGGCGAAGAGGCGGCGGGTCCGGCCCAGGACGAAGAGTTTGTGCTGGCTCATGCCGATAACGTCGAGGCGGCCGGTTTCGTTTCGCACTTAAAACTTCCCCACTATGTCGATTTCCAGGCCGAACTGGCGCTACTTAAACGCCTGCAACGGGAGAATCAACGTGGCTAACGCACTGACCGGCTACAACTTTGCCTACCTCGACGAGCAAACCAAACGCATGATCCGCCGCGCCATCCTGAAAGCGGTGGCCATCCCCGGCTACCAGGTACCCTTCGGCGGTCGCGAGATGCCGATGCCCTACGGCTGGGGAACCGGCGGTATTCAGCTTACTGCCAGCATTATCGGCGAAAATGATGTGCTGAAGGTGATCGATCAGGGCGCCGACGACACCACCAACGCGGTATCGATTCGTCAGTTTTTCAAACGCGTAACCGGCGTCGCAACCACCGAACGTACCGAGGACGCCACGCTGATCCAGACCCGCCACCGGATCCCGGAAACGCCGCTAACCGAAGATCAGATCCTCATCTTCCAGGTGCCGATCCCGGAACCGCTGCGCTTTATCGAGCCGCGCGAAACCGAAACCCGCACCATGCATGCGCTGGAGGAGTACGGCGTAATGCAGGTGAAGCTGTACGAAGATATCGCCCGCTTCGGCCATATCGCCACCACCTACGCCTACCCGGTGAAGGTCAACGGCCGCTACGTCATGGACCCATCGCCGATTCCGAAATTTGATAATCCGAAGATGCATATGATGCCTGCGCTACAGCTGTTCGGCGCCGGGCGCGAAAAACGCATCTATGCGGTGCCGCCTTATACCCCGGTGGAGAGCCTCGATTTCGACGATCATCCGTTTACCGTTCAGGAGTGGGATGAACCCTGTGCGATCTGCGGCTCACGCCACAGCTATCTTGATGAAGTGGTGCTCGACGACAGCGGCAAGCGGATGTTTGTCTGCTCCGATACCGACTATTGCCGCCAACAGTGCGAGGAGCAGAAAAAATGAGCTATCCGTTACTGGCGGTGAATAACCTGACCCACCTCTATGCGCCGGGTAAAGGCTTCAGCGACGTATCGTTCGAGCTGTGGCCGGGAGAAGTGCTGGGTATCGTTGGCGAGTCCGGTTCCGGTAAAACCACCCTTCTACAGGCGATTTCCGCCCGCCTGACGCCGCAGCAGGGTGAAGTGCGGTACCAGAATCGTTCGCTGTACGCGATGAGCGAAGCGGATCGCCGTCGCCTGCTGCGCACCGAGTGGGGCGTGGTGCATCAGCATCCGATGGACGGGCTGCGTCGCCAGGTGTCGGCCGGCGGCAATATCGGCGAGCGCCTGATGGCGATCGGCGCCCGTCACTACGGCCACATTCGCACCACCGCCGGGCAGTGGTTACAGGAGGTGGAGATCCCGCCTTCGCGCATTGACGACCTGCCCACCACCTTTTCCGGCGGCATGCAGCAGCGTCTGCAAATCGCCCGCAATCTGGTGACGCAGCCGAAGCTGGTGTTTATGGATGAACCTACCGGCGGGCTGGACGTGTCGGTGCAGGCGCGCCTGCTCGATCTGCTGCGCGGCCTGGTCGTGGAGCTCAATCTGGCGGTAGTCATTGTGACCCACGACCTCGGCGTTGCCCGCCTGCTGGCTAACCGTCTGCTGGTGATGAAACAGGGGCAGGTGGTGGAAAGCGGCTTAACCGACCGGGTGCTCGACGATCCCCATCATCCTTACACCCAGCTGCTGGTGTCGTCGGTATTGCAGAACTGAGCGTATGTCCACTCCCGGCGGCGCTGCGCTGACCGTGCTACGGGTGACGGACCGTCTGCGAGCCGGTAGCACGGACAGGCGCAACGCGCCGTCTCCGGCGATCCCCGGTCGCGCTTCGTGAATTAATGCATCAGGTAGCCCGGATAAGGCGTTCGCGCCGCGATCCGGGGAAATTCAGGCACGATGAGGCTAAAAATGAACGCCATTCGCGTGGAAAACATCCATAAAACCTTTGTTCTGCACCAGCAGAACGGCGTGCGTCTGCCGGTACTCGCCGACGCCTCGCTGAGCGTAAACGTCGGCGAATGCGTGGTGCTGCACGGCCACTCCGGCAGCGGAAAATCGACCCTGCTGCGTTCGCTGTACGCCAACTATCTCCCCGATAGCGGCCACATCTATATCCGCCACGGCGATGAATGGGTGGATCTGGTCACCGCCACGCCGCGCCAAGTCCTGGAAGTGCGTAAAACCACCATCGGCTGGGTTAGCCAGTTTCTGCGAGTGATCCCGCGCATCTCCGCCCTCGACGTCGTCATGCAGCCGCTGCTCGAGCTGGGCATCCCGCGCGAAGAGAGCGCCGGTAAAGCCGCCCGCCTGCTGACGCGCCTGAACGTGCCCGAACGTCTGTGGCACCTCGCCCCCTCGACCTTTTCCGGCGGCGAACAGCAGCGGGTCAATATCGCCCGCGGCTTCGCGGTAGACTACCCGATCTTGCTTCTCGACGAACCCACCGCCTCGCTGGACGACAAAAACCGCGCCGCCGTGGTGGAACTGATCCAGGAAGCCAAAGCCCGCGGCGCGTCGATCGTCGGCATTTTCCACGACGAGGCCACGCGTAAACAGGTCGCCGACCGCCTGCACCCCATGGGGATTTCAGCATGATTATCAACAACGTAAAGCTGGTCCTCGAAGACGAGGTGGTTAACGGTTCGCTGGAGGTGCGGGACGGCAGAATTTCAGCCTTTGCCGAAAGCCAGAGCCGGCTGGCGGAGGCCATTGACGGCGACGGCGGCTGGCTGCTGCCGGGGCTTATCGAGCTGCATACCGACAACCTGGACAAGTTTTTCACCCCGCGACCGAAGGTGGACTGGCCCGCCCACTCGGCGATGAGCAGCCACGACGCGCTGATGGTCGCCAGCGGCATCACCACCGTGCTGGATGCCGTGGCTATTGGCGATGTCCGCGACGGCGGCGATCGTCTGGAGAACCTGGAAAAGATGATCAATGCCGTGGAGGAGACGCAAAAGCGGGGCCTCAACCGCGCCGAACACCGGCTGCATCTGCGCTGCGAACTGCCGCATCACACCACTCTGCCGCTGTTCAAGAAGCTGGTTGGCCGCGAACCGGTGAGCATGGTCTCCCTGATGGATCACTCCCCTGGCCAGCGCCAGTACGCCGACCGCAGCAAATACCGCGACTACTACCAGGGCAAATACCATCTGACCAACGAACAGATGGACGCCTTCGAAGAGGAGCAGATGGCGCTGGCGGCTGCCTGGTCACAGCCCAACCGGCAGCGCATCGCCGCGATCTGCCGCGAGCGGAATATCGCGCTGGCCAGCCACGATGACGCTACCTGCGAACATGTGCTCGAGTCACGCCAGCTTGGCAGCGTTATCGCCGAATTTCCCACCACTATCGCCGCAGCGCAGGCCTCGCGCCAGCATGGGATGAGCGTCCTGATGGGCGCACCGAATATCGTGCGCGGCGGCTCGCACTCCGGGAACGTCGCCGCCCATCATCTGGCGGCCAGCGGACTGCTGGATATTCTCTCCTCCGACTATTATCCCGCCAGCCTGCTGGATGCCGCTTTCCGCATCGCTGACGACGAGGGCAACGCTTTTACCCTCGCGCAGGCTATTCGTCTGGTAAGTCAAAACCCGGCGCAGGCGCTGGGGCTGCACGACCGCGGGGCGATTGCCGAAGGTAAGCGGGCGGACCTGGTGCTGGCGCGCCGTCACGGCGAGCATATCCATATCGATCACGTCTGGCGGCAAGGTAAGAGGGTCTTCTGATGACAGGAAAACTGATTTGGCTGGTCGGTGCCTCCGGCTCCGGTAAAGACAGCCTGCTGGCGGCGCTGCGCCAGCGTGAGCATCCGCAGCTGCTGGTAGCGCACCGCTACATTACTCGTTCGCCCAATGCGGGTGGTGAAAACCATATCGCCCTCAGCGAGCGAGAGTTTTTTACCCGCGCCGAGCAGCATCTGTTTGCCCTCAGCTGGCATGCAAACCACCATTACTACGGTATTGGCATCGAGATTGACCTGTGGCTGCACGCCGGGTTCGACGTGGTCGCTAACGGTTCACGCGCGCACCTTGCGCAAGCGCAGGCGCGCTATGCTGACGCCCTCCTGCCTATCTGTTTGCAGGTTTCACCGGAGGTGCTCAGACAACGCCTGGCGCGGCGCGGGCGGGAGAACGAAACAGAAATCGCCCAGCGCATGGCGCGCGCGGCGCGCTATACGCCGAGCGCGTGTCTGACGCTAAATAACGATGGTCGCCTTAGCCAGTCGGTGGACGCTCTGGTTTCGCTGATTCGCATTCACGGCAACCGACGCGAACGGCAGCCAGCCTGACGCGCGAGGAGAAAGCATGAGCCTGAGTATCCGCTTAACCGGCACCGGCGGCGCGCAGCTGGTGCCGGTTTTTGGCTGCGATTGCCCCGCCTGTCGCCGCGCCCGCGCCGACGAAGCGCATCGTCGTCGCCCCTGTAGCGCGATAGTTAAATTCAATAGCGCGGTGACGCTGCTCGATGCCGGGCTGCCGGATCTGATGACGCAGTGGCCCGCCGGCAGCTTTCAGCAGTTTCTGCTCACCCATTATCATATGGATCACGTACAGGGGCTGTTCCCCTTGCGCTGGGGCGTGGGCGAATCCATTGCGGTATACGGCCCCCCGGATGATCAGGGCTGCGATGACCTGTTTAAGCATCCGGGCCTGCTGGATTTCAGCCACACCGTCGAACCATTTGTGCGGTTTGAACTTCAGGGATTGCGCGTCACGCCGCTGCCGTTGAATCACTCAAGGCTCACGTTTGGCTATCTGCTGGAGTCGGCCCATAGCCGGGTCGCCTGGCTCTCCGATACCGCCGCGCTGCCGGAAAAAACGCTGAAGTTCCTGCTGAATAATCAGCCGCAGCTTATCATCATCGACTGTAGCCACGAGCCGCGCCCGCAGCCGCCGCGCAACCACTGCGACCTGAACACCGTGCGGGCCATTAACCAGGTCATCGGCTGCCCGCGAGTGATCCTCACTCATATTAGCCACCGCTTCGACGCGTGGATGATGGAGCACTCTCTGCCGGCGGGGTTTGAAGCGGGATTTGACGGCATGGAGATTGTGCTGCCTTAACCAAACTTCATCATCCCTTCACTTAACCTCACTATCTTCCCTGCGGACTTAACCATCTGAAGGGATTCACATGACCACAACACGACGCACGCTTCGCCATGCCTGCTGGTATGCATTCATTGGCCCCTATATTGGCCTGCTGTGGGCCATCGTCGCCATCGTCATACAGTCGCGCCGTTCGGTGGGTAGTTTCTTTGAATTTGTCTTTTCTGAACTGCCGTATTTTCTCATCGTCCCCTGGGCTGCTGGCGCCATCCCGGCGCTACTGACCGGGATCGCCGTCGCTTTTTTGCCCACGGGTATTCATGCGATTCATTACCGGCGTATCCTCGCCAGCGCGACCATTGGCCTGGCCATATGCGCGGCAATACCGCTAACCGGCGTGCTGCTTTTCTCCGATACCGATCTGACAACCTTTATTCTGCGTGGTCATGGGTTCCGGGTAATCGCAGGTTCTGGCCTGTTCTCCGGACTGATTATGGGATGGCTGATAGCCTATCTGCCGGGCAGGGAGCAGAGAAAAACGCCAAATGAATAAGTTCCTGCATCATATCGGCTGGTTTGCGGGGCTCGGGCCGATGATTCCCAGGCTTCCGCCGCGGATCGCGGCACATCGGTAACCCTTATCCAGACGGCCCGGATCCTCCGACGACCGCACACCAGCAGCCCCTGCCCCGGTATTCAACACGCGTGAAAACGCTGGATAAAAAGCCCCTGGCAGCGTTAACATAGCGGCGCTTTCCTCTCCGTATTATCGCGGCTGCTGAACCCGATTAATCTGAGAGAGAAAAGACCATGGAAACAACCCGTAGCCGGGGCTGGCGCATGGCGCAAAAGCAGCGCAATAAGTCTCGCGATGTTCACACCGCCCTCTTACGTTTTCGTCGCGAGAAAAACTGGAAGCATCTCTATTTGCGTTCAGAAAAATTGCTACGCGCCGCGCAGCTGGGAATGGAATATCCCCGTAAAACTCGTCGCCAGCTGGCGCATCAGGGAATGGAAGAGCTGTTATCGAATTGATCAACGTGCTGTTTGTTTGTAGCCGCAATCAATGGCGAAGCCCGACGGCGGAACAGGTGTTCCGCCGTTATCCTGGCATGAACGTGCGCTCTGCGGGCACGAGCCGGAACGCCAGAAAACCCCTTACTCCTGAACTGATTAACTGGGCGGATATTATCTGCGTGATGGAGCAGAAACATAAAAATCGACTGGTCGCTGAATATCGTCGCCTGGTCGAAAATAAACCGCTTTACGTGCTGGATATCCCCGACGACTACCGCTATATGGACCCCGAACTTGTCGCCCTGCTGAAAGAGCTGGTCCCCGCCCTGCCCGAACTGAGCTAATTTTCTATCACCGTTTTACCCTGACTTCATCCTCGCTTCACAGTAGTGAAATACCTTTCCCGACGGACAAAAAAACAGGGAAGGAAACGATCGTGACAGGACGAATGATTCATCATGCAGGCTGGTTCGTGGCCCTTGGGCCGTTAATACCGCTACCGCTCATTCTCTTTTTACCCAGGGTCATCTCAGTTGATGAGCTCCTCAATCATCTTCCGGAAGTATTATCCCTCACCTGGGGTATTGGCTTTTTACCCGCATTGTTAACCGGCATTTTCATGGCTATCCTGACGGGCCACGCTGATTGCGCCTGGTACTATCGAATGCTGGCAGGCGGGATTGCCGGGCCTCTGATAACGGCCATTTGCTGCGGCATCATCGGCGCTTTTATTCCGATGTTTTTCTATTTAATCCCGCTGTTGCTTATCTCGGCGCTGCCGTCCGGCATCGTTATGGGACTGCTGATTCCCTGGCTCCCGCCGCGGATCGCCCGGCATCAGTAATCATCATCCAGACGACGCCAGTCGTTTTCTAACTGTCGCCGATCGCTGTCCAGCTGGCGCTGACGCTCGTCAAGCTGGCGGCGGCGATCTTCAAGCTGTCGTCGTCTGTCTTCATACTGCCGCTGGCGATCGGCGCTTTGCTGACGGCTGCCCTGATAGCGCCCATCATCATAGTCATCGTCGTCGGAACGGCTATCGCCCGGGTGGTAAGCATCGTTAATAGCCTGCTGAATATTGCCGATAGCGTCGTCGATCACATCGGCGTGCGCCAGCTGGCCGGCGAGGGATAGGGTGCAAAAAAGCAAAGCGGTAGTATAACGTTTCATAAAGCCAGTCTCATCGGTGGGCTGGCTTTACGTTAATCAAGCGCTACCGCGGCGAGTAGCGGAGGAATCTCAAATCCGCTGCTGCTCAATCGTGCCGATCGCGTCTACCCGCCCCTGGTGGCGCCCGCCCTCGAATTCGGCATCCAGCCAGGCATCGACGATCATTTTTGCCAGTTCAAGGCCGATCACCCGCGCGCCAAAGGCCAGAATATTGGTGTTATTATGCTGCCGTGAAAGCTGCGCCGAGTAGGGCTCGCTGCACACCACCGCCCGAATACCGGGATGCTTATTGGCAGCGATAGAGATGCCGACGCCGGTGCCGCAGATCAGGATCCCGCCGTCGACCTCACCAGCGGCAACGGACTCAGCGACGGCGCTGGCATAGCGCGGATAATCGGTACGTTCCGTAGACCATGCGCCTTTATCCACGACGTCAATCCCACGCTGGCGCAGATGCGCAACGATATCGTCTTTCAGGATAAAACCGACATGATCGCAGCCAAATGCAATCCTTTTCATACTTAGCCTCGCCTGTTGTTAACTTTACAAGGATGGTTGGCGTTGTGATTTAAACGCCTAAAAATGCCCCTGGAAACGCTGAAAATAGCATCATCCGGCTCCTTTCTACACGCTGATATTTTACAAATCAAGTCGAAAACGTTATTTAACGCCATATGCACTTTTCAGAAAAAGAACCATATAAATCACACAATAGTATGATTTATAATGAATTTATTGCATGTAAAAGTAAAAATGAATTTTAGCAAAACTTCACAATAAACATAACTTTATAAAAAAATAAATTTTGTGAAGTTGGCGGTATCTTTTTTGTTTTGCCTGTGGTGATATAGTGTCGTCTTCATTTTATGGACAAAGAGAAAGCGATGAGTCAGTCAGAATCCAGTTCGCTCCCTAACGGTATCGGCCTTGCCCCCTGGCTTCGCATGAAGCAGGAAGGCATGACCGAAAACGAGAGCCGTATCGTCGAATGGTTGCTTACCCCCGGCAATCTCAGCGATGCGCCGGCCATTAAAGACGTCGCGGAAGCGCTGTCGGTATCAGAAGCCATGATCGTTAAGGTTTCTAAGCTGCTCGGGTTTAGCGGTTTTCGTAACCTGCGCAGCGCGCTGGAGGCCTACTTTTCGCAATCTGAGCAGGTGCTACCGACCGAGCTCTCCTTTGATGAAGCGCCGCAGGATGTGGTGAACAAGGTGTTTAACATCACTCTGCGCACCATTATGGAAGGCCAGTCGATCGTTAACGTCGACGAGATTCACCGCGCGGCGCGCTTTTTCGCTCAGGCTAACCAGCGCGATCTTTACGGCGCGGGCGGCTCCAACGCCATCTGCGCCGACGTGCAGCATAAATTTTTACGTATCGGCGTGCGCTGCCAGGCCTACCCGGACGCGCATATCATGATGATGTCCGCCTCGTTGCTGAAAGAAGGCGATGTGGTGCTGGTGGTTTCACACTCCGGGCGCACCAGCGATATTAAATCCGCGGTGGAGCTGGCTAAAAAGAACGGGGCAAAAATTATTTGCATCACCCACAGCTATCATTCGCCGATTGCCAAATTAGCTGATTTTATTATTTGTTCGCCAGCACCAGAGACGCCTTTATTAGGCCGAAACGCCTCAGCGCGTATATTACAACTGACATTATTAGATGCATTCTTTGTTTCCGTTGCCCAGCTTAATATTGAACAAGCGAATTTAAACATGCAAAAAACCGGCGCGATTGTTAATTTCTTTTCTCCAGGCGCGCTGAAGTAAATAAAAGCCGATCCCACATCAGTGGGATCAATAAAATTGTATCTTACACCGAGAGTATTGATATGAATAAATATCTGAAACTTTTCAGCGGCGCGGCTATGGGCGTAATGTTATCCACCAGCGCCTTTGCCGCCGCCGATTATGCCGTGGTCTTAAAAACCTTATCCAACCCATTCTGGGTGGATATGAAAAAGGGTATTGAAGACGAAGCCAAAACCCTGGGCGTGAGCGTCGATATTTTTGCCTCACCTTCTGAAGGGGATTTTCAGTCGCAGCTGCAGCTGTTTGAAGACCTGAGCAATAAAAACTACAAAGGTATCGCCTTTGCGCCGCTCTCCTCGGTAAATCTGGTGATGCCGGTGGCTAAAGCCTGGAAAAAGGGCATCTATCTGGTCAACCTCGATGAAAAAATCGATATGGATAACCTGAAGAAAGCCGGCGGCAACGTAGAAGGTTTTGTCACCACCGATAACGTGGCGGTCGGGGCGAAAGGCGCAGAGTTTATCATCGACAAACTGGGTGCTGAAGGCGGCGAAGTCGCTATTATCGAAGGCAAAGCCGGTAACGCGTCCGGTGAGGCCCGCCGCAATGGCGCCACCGAAGCCTTCAAAAAAGCGAGTCAAATCAAGCTGGTTGCCAGTCAGCCTGCCGACTGGGACCGCATCAAGGCGCTGGACGTCGCCACCAACGTGCTGCAGCGTAACCCGAACGTTAAAGCGATCTACTGCGCCAACGACACCATGGCAATGGGCGTCGCCCAGGCCGTCGCTAATGCCGGCAAAACCGGCAAGGTACTGGTAGTCGGTACCGACGGCATTCCTGAAGCGCGCAAAATGGTCGAAGCCGGACAGATGACCGCCACAGTCGCTCAGAACCCGGCGGATATTGGCGCTACGGGTCTTAAGCTGATGGTCGATGCTGAGAAGAGCGGCAAAGTCATCCCTCTGGATAAAGCCCCGCAGTTTAAGCTGGTGGACTCCATTCTGGTGACGAAATAAGACTGACCTTGTACTGACGGTTGCCCTCACCCCGACCCTCTCCCGCACGGAGAGGGTGAAAATATAAGGAAAATCTATGCTCACGCCATATATTTCAATGGCGGGGATCGGCAAATCCTTTGGCCCGGTTCACGCATTAAAATCGGTTGATTTAACTATTTACCCCCATGAAATACATGCGTTATTAGGGGAAAATGGTGCCGGTAAATCAACGCTGATGAAAGTTCTGTCGGGAATACATGAACCGACCAAAGGCACCATTACGATTAATAACGTTAACTACGACAAGCTTGATCATAAATTAGCGGCCCAGCTCGGCATTGGAATTATTTATCAGGAACTCAGCGTCATTGATGAATTAACGGTGCTGGAGAATTTATATATTGGCCGCCATCTGACGAAAAAAGTCTGCGGCGTCAACGTGATCGACTGGAAAGAAATGCGCGTGCGGGCGGCGATGATGCTGCTGCGCGTCGGGCTGAAGATCGACTTAGACGAAAAGGTGGCAAATCTCTCCATCAGCCACAAGCAGATGCTGGAAATCGCCAAGACGCTGATGCTTGATGCCAAAGTCCTGATCATGGATGAACCGACCTCCTCGCTGACCAATAAAGAGGTGGACTATCTGTTTCTGATCATGAATCAGCTGCGGAAAGAGGGCACCGCCATTGTCTATATCTCGCACAAGCTGGCGGAAATACGCCGCATCTGCGACCGCTATACGGTCATGAAAGACGGCAGCAGCGTCTGCAGCGGGATGGTCAGCGAAGTGAATAACGATGACATCGTTCGTCTGATGGTTGGCCGCGAACTGCAAAACCGCTTCAACGCCATGAAAGAGAGCACCGGCAATATCGCCCGCGAGACGGTGTTTGAAGTGAAAAACGTCACCAGCCATGACAAGAAAAAGGTACGCGATATCTCGTTTAGCGTGAATCGCGGCGAAATTCTCGGTTTTGCCGGACTGGTCGGTTCCGGGCGCACCGAACTGATGGACTGCCTGTTTGGGGTTGATAAACGTAGCAGCGGTGAGATTTACCTCAACGGCAAAGCGATCTCCCCCCGCTCGCCGCTGGACGCTTTAAAGAAAGGCATGGGCTACATCACCGAAAGCCGCCGGGAAAACGGCTTTTTCCCCAATTTTTCTATCGCCCAGAATATGGCAGTCAGCCAGAGCCTGAAGCGCGGCGGCTACAAAGGGGCCATGGGGCTGTTCCGCGAAGGCGACGAACGCAAAACGGCGGAAGAGCAGCGCAAGCTGCTGGCGCTGAAGTGCCATTCGGTCGATCAGAACATTACCGAGCTATCCGGCGGTAACCAGCAGAAGGTGCTGATATCGAAATGGCTATGCTGCAGCCCCGAAGTGATCATTTTTGACGAGCCGACGCGCGGTATCGACGTGGGCGCAAAAGCCGAAATTTATAAAGTGATGCGCCAGCTGGCCGATGACGGAAAAGTCATCCTGATGGTGTCATCCGAACTACCTGAAATTATCGCCGTCTGCGACCGCATTGCCGTGTTCTGCGAAGGGCGACTGACGCAAATCCTGACCAATCGCGACGATATGAGCGAAGAGGAGATTATGGCATGGGCACTACCACAAGAGTAAAAGGCGATATGGACGAGAAAAAACCGTTTAACTTCGCGCTGTTCTGGGATAAATACGGCACCTTTTTTATCCTCGCTATCATCGTCGCCATCTTCGGCACCCTTTCGTCGGAGTACTTCCTGACGACCAACAACATTACGCAGATCTTTGTCCAGAGTTCGGTCACCGTGCTGATCGGCATGGGCGAGTTCTTCGCGATCCTCGTCGCCGGGATCGACTTGTCGGTCGGGGCGATCCTCGCGCTCTCCGGGATGGTCACCGCCAAGCTGATGCTGGCGGGCGTTGACCCGTTCCTTGCGGCGCTGATCGGCGGCGTGCTGGTCGGCGGCGCGCTGGGCGCCATCAACGGCTGTCTGGTCAACTGGACCGGGCTGCATCCGTTCATTATTACCCTCGGCACCAACGCCATCTTCCGCGGTATCACGCTGGTTATCTCTGATGCCAACTCGGTGTACGGCTTTTCATTTGATTTCGTTAACTTCTTTGCCGCCACGCCGCTGGGCATCCCGGTACCGGTGATCTTCTCGCTGATTGTGGCGCTGATCCTGTGGTTCCTGACCACCCGTATGCGCGTCGGCCGCAATATCTACGCGCTGGGCGGCAACAAAAACTCCGCTTTCTACTCCGGTATCGACGTCAAGTTTCACATGCTGCTGGTGTTCATCATTTCCGGTATTTGCGCCGGACTGGCGGGCGTGGTCTCCACCGCGCGTCTCGGCGCAGCAGAGCCGCTGGCCGGTATGGGTTTTGAAACCTACGCCATCGCCAGCGCCATCATCGGCGGTACCAGCTTCTTCGGCGGCAAAGGACGCATCTTCTCGGTGGTCATCGGCGGCCTGATTATCGGCACCATCAATAACGGACTGAACATTCTGCAAGTACAAACCTACTACCAGCTGGTGGTAATGGGCGGATTAATCATCGCGGCTGTCGCCCTCGACCGTCTTATCAGTAAGTAAGGAATTTATCATGAAAATTGCTCCCTCTTTAATGTGTATGGATCTGCTGAAATTTAAAGAACAGATCGAGTTTATCGACCAGCATGCAGACTATTTTCACATCGATATCATGGACGGTCATTTTGTGCCGAACCTGACCCTGTCGCCGTTTTTCGTCGGCCAGGTCAAAAAGCTGGCCAGCAAACCGCTGGATTGCCATCTGATGGTCACTCGCCCGCAGGATTACATTAGCCAGCTGGCGCAGGCGGGGGCGGATTTTATCACCCTGCATCCGGAAACCATCAACGGCCAGGCCTTCCGCCTGATCGAAGAAATTCGACGCCACGGCATGAAAGTCGGGCTGATCCTTAACCCGGAAACCCCGGTTGAGACCATGAAGTACTACATTCATAAAGCCGACAAAATCACGGTAATGACCGTCGATCCGGGCTTTGCCGGACAGCCATTTATCCCGGAAATGCTGGAGAAAATCGCTGAACTTAAAGCCTGGCGCGAGCGCGAAGGGCTGAACTACGAGATCGAAATCGATGGCTCCTGCAATAAAGCCACCTATGAAAAACTGATGGCGGCGGGCGCGGACGTCTTTATCGTCGGCACTTCGGGCCTCTTTAATCACGCCGAGAAGATTGAAGAGGCGTGGCAGATCATGGTCGAGCAAATTCTGGCGGCAAAAAACGAGGTACAGCCTCATGCAAAAACAGCGTAACGTCGTCGCGGGCGTGGATATGGGAGCGACTCATATCCGTTTTTGCCTGCAAACGGCGCAGGGCGAAGCGCTGCACTGCGAAAAGCTGCGTACCGCGGAGGTGATTAACGCCGACGGCCTGGTTAACGGCATTAAAAACCTGCTACAGCAGCAGCTAAACCAACATGATGCCCGCTGCTGCGGGCTGGTGATGGGGTTTCCGGCGCTGGTGGCAAAAGACAAGCGGACGATTATCTCCACCCCCAACCTGCCTCTGGCCGCTGACGATCTGTATAACCTGGCGGACCGGCTGGAAGCGGCGCTGGGCTGCCCGGTGGAGTTTTCCCGCGATGTGAATCTGCAGCTCTCTTTTGATGTGCAGCAGAACGGCCTGCAGGAGCAGGAGGTGCTGGCGGCCTATCTTGGCACCGGTATGGGCTTCGCGGTCTGGCTAAACGGCGGGCCGTGGACCGGCGCCCACGGCGTGGCGGGCGAGCTGGGGCATATCCCCCAGGGCGATGACGCCCTCACCTGCGCCTGCGGCAACCCCGCCTGTCTGGAAACCGTCTGCTCCGGCATTGCGCTAAAGCGCTGGTATGAACAGCAGCCGCGCGCGTACGAACTGGGCGAGCTGTTCGTTCATGCCGCACAGGAGCCGTTTGTGCAGCAGTTGCTGAATCATGCCGCCCGCGCCATCGCCACCAGTATTAACCTGTTCGACCCCGATGCGGTGATCCTCGGCGGCGGAGTAATGGATATGCCCGCTTTCCCGCGCGACGCCCTAATCACCAGGGTTAAAACCTACGTTCGCCGTCCGCTACCGTATCAGGCCGTACGCTTTATCGCCGCTTCCTCCTCGGCGTTTAACGGCGCCCGGGGCGCGGCGGCGCTGGCGAGAAGCCGTTATTTGACCTAGCCCAATAAGCGCAGCACCGCTTTCAAGCCTGCCCGCTATCCTCCCCGGAAGCGGAGCTGCGCCCCTCCCGGGCTATCCATCATCGTCTGTCCGAGCGCGTCACCTGCTCCCGCGTCGACACGTCAAAACTGACGATAGCCTGTTTTTCGTCAGCATTTCGCCCAAAAAAACAACGTATCATCAGGCGATACCCACAATGAAAACATGGCATAGAAGATGCATAGTGACGGCGCGATAGCGCGTATGCGCCAATTGATTAACTGGAGCAAGACCGATGAAAAAAGTCGTCACGGTTTGTCCGTATTGCGCATCAGGTTGCAAAATCAACCTGGTGGTCGATAACGGCAAAATCGTTCGGGCGGAAGCGGCACAGGGGAAAACCAACCAGGGAACCCTGTGTCTGAAAGGCTATTACGGCTGGGACTTCATTAACGATACCCAGATCCTTACCCCGCGCCTGAAAACCCCTATGATCCGTCGCCAGCGCGGCGGCAAGCTGGAATCCGTCTCCTGGGATGAGGCGCTCGATTACGTCGCCACTCGCCTCAGCGCTATTAAAGAGAAATATGGCCCGGACGCGATTCAGACTACCGGCTCGTCCCGCGGAACGGGTAACGAAACCAACTATGTGATGCAAAAATTCGCGCGCGCCGTTATTGGTACCAATAACGTCGACTGCTGCGCTCGCGTCTGACACGGCCCATCGGTTGCAGGTCTGCACCAATCGGTCGGTAACGGCGCTATGAGTAATGCCATCACCGAGATCGACAATACCGATCTCGTGTTTATCTTCGGGTATAACCCGGCAGATTCACACCCTATTGTGGCGAATCACGTGATTAACGCCAAACGCAACGGGGCAAAAATCATCGTCTGCGATCCGCGTAAAATTGAAACCGCGCGCATTGCCGATATGCACATTGCGCTGAAGAACGGCTCGAATATCGCGCTGCTCAACGCTATCGGGCACGTGATTATCGAAGAAGACCTCTACGATAAATCCTTCGTCGCCAGCCGTTCTGAGGGCTTCGAAGAGTATCGCAAAATCGTCGAAGGCTACACGCCAGAGTCGGTGGAAGAGATCACCGGCGTGAGCGCCCAGGAGATCCGCGCCTGCGCCCGTATGTATGCCAGCGCGAAATCCGCCGCGATCCTGTGGGGCATGGGCGTGACCCAGTTCTACCAGGGCGTGGAAACCGTACGTTCGCTGACCAGCCTGGCGATCCTCACCGGCAACCTCGGCAAGCCGAGCGTCGGCGTCAACCCGGTGCGCGGCCAGAACAACGTTCAGGGCGCCTGCGACATGGGCGCGCTGCCGGATACCTATCCGGGCTATCAATACGTTAAGTTCCCGGAGAACCGCGAGAAGTTCGCCAAAGCCTGGGGCGTCGATAGCCTGCCGGCGCACACCGGCTACCGCATCAGCGAGCTGCCGCACCGCGCGGCGCATGGCGAAGTGCGGGCGGCGTATATTATGGGGGAAGATCCGCTCCAGACCGACGCCGAGCTGTCCGCAGTGCGTAAGGCATTCGACGATCTGGAACTGGTTATCGTCCAGGATATTTTCATGACCAAAACCGCCTCAGCGGCCGACGTTATCCTGCCGTCCACCTCGTGGGGCGAGCATGAAGGCGTCTATACCGCAGCGGACCGCGGCTTCCAGCGCTTCTTTAAAGCGGTAGAGCCGAAATGGGACCTGAAAACCGACTGGCAGATTATCAGCGAAATCGCTACCCGGATGGGCTACAAGATGCACTACAACAACACCCAGGAGATCTGGGACGAGTTGCGGCATCTGTGTCCGGATTTCTACGGCGCCACCTACGAGAAAATGGGCGAGCTAGGCTACGTCATGTGGCCGTGCCGCGATGAGTCCGACGCCGATCAGGGGACCTCTTATTTGTTTAAAGAGAAGTTCGATACCCCGAACGGTCTGGCGCAGTTCTTCACCTGCGACTGGGTCGCGCCGATTGACAAACTCACCGAAGAGTACCCGATGGTGCTGTCGACGGTGCGCGAAGTCGGCCACTACTCGTGCCGTTCGATGACCGGTAACTGTGCGGCGCTGGCCGCGCTGGCGGATGAACCTGGCTATGCGCAAATCAACACCGCCGATGCCGAACGTTTGGGCATTGAGGATGAGGCGCTGGTGTGGGTGAACTCGCGTAAGGGCCGTATTATCACCCGCGCGCAGGTCAGCGATCGTCCGAATAAAGGGGCGGTCTATATGACCTACCAGTGGTGGATTGGCGCCTGTAACGAGCTGGTTTCCGAGAACCTGAGCCCGATAACCAAAACGCCGGAGTACAAGTACTGCGCCGTCAACGTTGAGCCGATTGCCGACCAGCGTGCCGCTGAGCAGTACGTCATTGATGAGTACAACAAGCTGAAAGCCCGCCTGCGCGAAAGCGCGCTGGGTTAATCGGACCGCCTCCCCGGAGGCGGTGCTTCGCACCTGGCCGGGCTACCGGACCGCAGAAGACTGTGAATCAATCCCCCCGGATGGCGGCTAACACCTTATCCGGGCTAACGGACCGCAGACGACTGTGAATCTGTAGCCCGGGCAAGGCGCGTCGGCGCCGCCCCCGGGGAAACAGACGGCACGATTATTCGGATAAACCATAAGTATCCCCCACGAGTTCCCGGCGTTTTCTTCTTCTTCCCCTGCCTTTATACTGCTCGTTATGTCCTCTACCGATAATAAAAAATGAAATACCTCTATTTACTGCTGGTGATAGCAAGCTTCACCTCAGGCGCCATGGAACCAGGTAGCCAGTATAGACAGCAGGCCGAAGCCGGCGATCCACGTGCACAATATTACCTGGCGGATACTTACGTCAGCTTCGGCGATTTTCCCCAGGCCGAATTCTGGGCGCAGAAAGCCGCAGACAACGGCGATGGCGACGCGCTGGCGCTGCTGGCCCAGCTCAAAATCCGCAATCCTCAGCAGGCCGACTACCACCAGGCTAAAGTGCTGGCGGAAAAGTCCGTACAAACAGGCAGCAAGGCGGGGGAAATTGTTCTCGCCCGGGTGCTGGTGAACCAGCAGGCCGGTACGCCGAACTACCCCCACGCCATCACTCTGTTACAGCACGCCGCGCAGGATCCGGAAAGCGATTCAGCCGTTGACGCTCAGATGCTGCTGGGGCTGATTTACGCCAGCGGCGTTCATCTTCCGGAAGATGATGTCAAAGCGACGCAGTACTTTAAAGAGAGCTCTGCCCTCTCCCGTACCGGCTACGCCGAATACTGGGCCGGGATGCTTTTCCTGCAGGGGGAAAAAGGCTTTATCGAACCGAACCGGCAGAAAGCGCTGCACTGGCTCAACGTTAGCTGTCAGGAGGGGTTTGATACCGGCTGTGAAGAGTTCGACAGGATAAGTAAAAGATAAGAAAAAGCCCGGCGCAGTCCATACGCCGGGCTTGTTGGAGATGTTCACCAGCCGTTCTGGCTGGAGTGTTTCGGCCGGGTCAGGCGTTAGCCGCCGACAGAAACGCGACGCTTTTCTCTCAGGCCCGGTGCGATGTCACCGGGCTTTCTGTTTTATTGCGCCGTTTTATCAAATTTGCCCAGCACTTCACGCTCATACGCCAGCGCTTTTTTGCGGTCAAATTTGTGTTCCCACTTGGCGATAACCAGCACCGCCAGCGCGTTGCCCACCACGTTCAGCGCGGTACGCGCCATATCGAGGATACGGTCAACGCCGGCGATAAACGCCAGACCTTCCAGCGGAATGCCCACGCTGCCCAGCGTCGCCAGCAGCACCACGAAGGAGACGCCCGGTACGCCGGCAATCCCTTTCGACGTCACCATCAGCGTCAGCACGAGGGTAATTTCCTGCCAGATGGACAGATCAATACCGTACAGCTGGGCGATGAAGATAGCCGCAATACTCTGATACAGCGTCGAGCCGTCGAGGTTAAAGGAGTAGCCGGTCGGCACCACGAAGCTGGTGATCGACGCTGGCGCGCCGTAGGCTTCCATCTTCTCGATAATACGCGGCAGCACGCTCTCGGAGCTGGCGGTAGAGTAGGCCAGAATCAGCTCATCCTTCAGAATGCGGATCAGGGTCCAGATGCTCAGTCCGCATACCCGCGCCACGATGCCAAGCACCACCAGCGCGAAGAACAGAATGGCGAAATAAACCAGAATCACCAGCTTCGCCAGCGGCCACAGTGAAGCGAAGCCGAAGGTCGCCACGGTCACCGAGATCAGCGCGAACACGCCCACCGGCGCGTAGCGCATCACCATATGCGTCACTTTAAACATGGTTTCAGAGATAGAGCGGAACACCGTGACCAGCGGTTCACGATGGGTAGCGGGCAGCGAGGAAAGGCCGAGACCAAATAGCACCGAGAAGAAGATGATCGGCAGCATGTCGCCCTTCGCCATCGAAGCCACGATATTGGTCGGTACCAGCGAGAGGATGGTGCCCATCAGGCCATGCGCGTGGCTCTGTACTTCTGCCGTGGTGTTTTGATATTTCGAAATATCCACCGCCGCCAGCTGCGACATATCAATGCCGCTTCCTGGCTGAAAGACGTTAGCCAGGGTAATCCCCAGCACGATGGCCACCGTGGTGATCACTTCAAAATAGATAATGGTTTTCGCGCCGATACGGCCCAGCTGCTTCGCATCGCCTACGCCGGCAATGCCGACCACCAGGGTCGAGATGACGATCGGTACGACGATCATTTTAATCAGATGGATAAAGATATCGCCCGCCGGGGTCAGCAGGTTCGAGATTAACCAGTCACGGCTTTCGGCGTGGTAATGCAGGTAACTGCCCAGAAGTATGCCCAGCACCAGAGCCAGCAAAATTTGCCAGGCCAGGCTGACTTTTGTTTTTTTCTTCACTACAGACTTCCTCGATGAAAGGCGCCATTCCAGGAGGTAATGGCACCCACTGAAAGGGGTATGAATTGTGTTGCGTTGCTTTATGGGGTTATTTAACGCGCAATATCAGTATCATTTGCACGGCATGCTGCGCAAGTCTTTAAGAACAGCGGTTTACTCTGGTTTTATGCATAAACTCGCTAATATCCCCAACTTATCTTGCATAAGTATTTGTTATAAAAAATATTTAATAAATTCATTTTCTATAAATCCATTTCAGAAATTATTTCACCTCAAAGTTTCATTTGATTGATTTTCATTCAGTTCAATCAATGCGTGATCTGTCCCCCAAATAGCAAACAAAGCCGCCAAAGCCCCTACTATTAACGTTTATTTGACATATATTTAACAACCTACAGGAGAAAAAAAGCCATGAGCCAAATACATAAACACTCTATTCCCGCTAATATTGCGGAACGCTGCCTGATTAACCCGGAACAGTACGAGGCGCAGTATCAGCAGTCCGTCACCGACCCAGATGCCTTCTGGGGCGAACAGGGCAAAATTCTCGACTGGATCAAGCCCTACACGCGCGTGAAAAACACCTCATTCGCGCCGGGTAATATCTCCATCAAATGGTACGAAGACGGCACCCTTAACCTGGCCGCTAACTGTCTTGATCGCCATCTGGCGGAGCGCGGCGACCAAACGGCCATCATCTGGGAAGGCGACGACGCCAGCCAGAGCAAAAATATCACTTATCGCGAACTCCACCGCGATGTCTGCCGCTTTGCCAACGTCCTGCTCGACCTCGGCATTAAAAAGGGCGATGTCGTGGCTATCTATATGCCGATGGTGCCGGAAGCCGCGGTGGCCATGCTGGCCTGCGCCCGCATCGGCGCTATCCATTCGGTGATTTTCGGCGGCTTCTCACCGGAAGCGGTCGCCGGACGTATCATCGATTCCAACTCCCGCCTGGTGATCACCTCTGATGAAGGCCTGCGCGCCGGTCGCGCGATCCCGCTGAAGAAGAACGTCGACGACGCGCTGAAAAATCCGCACGTGAAGAGCATCGAAAACGTGGTGGTGTTTAAACGTACCGGCGGCAAAATCGACTGGCAGGAAGGCCGCGACCTGTGGTGGAGCGATCTGATTGAGAAAGCCAGCGCGGAACACCAGCCTGAAGAGATGAACGCTGAAGATCCGCTGTTTATCCTTTATACCTCCGGCTCGACCGGTAAGCCAAAGGGCGTACTGCATACTACCGGCGGTTACCTGGTCTATGCGGCCTCAACGTTTAAATACGTTTTTGACTACCATCCGGGCGACATCTACTGGTGCACCGCCGACGTCGGCTGGGTCACCGGCCACAGCTACCTCCTGTACGGTCCGCTGGCCTGCGGCGCGACGACGCTGATGTTCGAGGGCGTACCGAACTGGCCAACCCCGGCGCGCATGTGCCAGGTGGTCGACAAGCATCAGGTCAACATTCTTTATACCGCCCCCACGGCGATCCGCGCGCTGATGGCGGAAGGCGATAAGGCTATTGAAGGCACCGACCGCTCTTCCCTGCGCATTCTCGGCTCCGTCGGCGAACCAATTAACCCGGAAGCCTGGGAGTGGTACTGGAAGAAGATCGGCAACGAGAAGTGCCCGGTGATGGACACCTGGTGGCAAACCGAAACCGGCGGCTTTATGATCACCCCGCTGCCCGGCGCCATTGAGCTGAAGGCCGGTTCCGCGACGCGTCCCTTCTTCGGCGTTCAGCCGGTGCTGGTGGATAACGAAGGCACGCCGCTGGAAGGCGCCACCGAAGGTAACCTGGCGATCGCCGACTCCTGGCCGGGCCAGGCGCGTACGCTGTTTGGCGACCACGAACGCTTCGAACAGACCTACTTCTCGACTTTTAAAAATATGTACTTCAGCGGCGACGGCGCGCGCCGTGACGAAGATGGCTACTACTGGATCACCGGTCGCGTCGATGACGTGCTGAACGTTTCCGGCCACCGTCTCGGAACCGCCGAAATCGAATCGGCGCTGGTGTCGCATCCGAAAATCGCCGAAGCGGCGGTGGTCGGCATTCCGCATAACATCAAAGGCCAGGCCATTTACGCTTACGTCACTCTCAACCATGGCGAAGAACCGACGCCGGAGCTCTACGCCGAGGTGCGCAACTGGGTCCGTAAGGAGATTGGCCCGCTGGCGACGCCGGACGTGCTGCACTGGACCGATTCGTTACCGAAAACCCGTTCGGGCAAAATCATGCGCCGTATACTGCGCAAAATTGCCGCGGGCGATACCAGTAATCTCGGCGATACCTCAACGCTTGCCGATCCTGGCGTGGTGGAAAAACTGCTCGAAGAGAAGCAGGCCATCGCTATGCCATCATAAACTAACCGATCCCCTACACCCTCTCCCCACCAGGGGAGAGGATATAAATACCCACTCCCCAAGGATTTCAGGTAGCAGGAAAGCGGTAAACAGGCTGACTCCCGACAGTTAACTGCCGGGGGGATAAGTGTTGCCGACGACCGGCGCGTGGATGACAAAAGGGAACCTCTGGAGACGCTATGATGAACGATCAGATTTGTCAGCGGATAGAAAATAGTGCGCATTTTAAGGAGCTTGTTGCAGCCCGGCAAAGGTTTGCCGCCATCCTGTCACTGATTATGCTGGTGATTTATGTGGGCTTTATTCTGCTTATCGCCTTTGCCCCCGGCTGGCTGGGCACGCCGCTGCATGCGGGAACCAGCGTCACCCGGGGTATTCCGATTGGTATCGGCGTGATCGTTATCTCTTTCGTATTAACCGGAATATACGTCTGGCGGGCAAATGGTGAATTTGATCGGCTGACAAAAAGCATTCTCAGCGAGGTTAAAGCATCATGAAGAAAGTCCTGACGGCGCTCGCCGCCACGCTCCCTTTGACCGTCAATGCCGCAGATGCCCTCACCGGCGCGGTACAGCGCCAGCCGACCAACTGGCAGGCGATCATCATGTTCCTGATTTTTGTCGCCCTGACGCTGTATATCACTTACTGGGCGTCAAAACGCGTACGTTCACGCAGCGACTACTACACCGCTGGCGGCAACATTACCGGTTTCCAGAACGGTCTGGCGATTGCCGGCGACTTTATGTCGGCGGCCTCGTTTCTCGGTATTTCCGCACTGGTTTACACCTCCGGCTACGACGGGCTGATCTACTCGCTCGGTTTCCTCGTCGGCTGGCCGATTATTCTGTTCCTGATCGCCGAACGCCTGCGTAACCTCGGCCGCTACACGTTTGCCGACGTGGCCTCCTATCGTCTCAAACAGGGGCCGATTCGCACCCTTTCCGCCTGCGGTTCGCTGGTGGTAGTGGCGCTCTACCTCATCGCCCAGATGGTCGGCGCGGGTAAGCTGATTCAACTGCTGTTCGGCCTCAACTACCACGTCGCGGTAGTGCTTGTCGGCGTGCTGATGGTGCTCTACGTCCTGTTTGGCGGCATGCTCGCCACCACCTGGGTGCAGATTATTAAAGCGGTCCTGCTGCTGTTCGGCGCCAGCTTTATGGCCTTTATGGTGATGAAGCACGTCGGCTTCAGCTTCAATAATCTGTTCACCGAAGCAATGGCGGTGCACCCGAAAGGCTCGGCGATTATGAGCCCCGGCGGACTGGTAAAAGATCCGATATCGGCGCTCTCGCTCGGCCTCGGGCTGATGTTCGGCACCGCGGGTCTGCCGCATATTCTGATGCGTTTCTTCACCGTGAGCGATGCCAAAGAAGCGCGTAAGAGCGTATTCTATGCCACCGGCTTTATGGGTTACTTCTATATTCTGACCTTTATCATCGGCTTCGGCGCCATCATGCTGGTGGGGGCGAATCCGGCGTTCAAAGACGCGGCCGGGCAGCTTATCGGCGGCAACAATATGGCGGCAGTACATCTGGCGGATGCGGTCGGCGGCAACCTGTTCCTTGGCTTTATCTCAGCGGTCGCCTTCGCCACGATTCTGGCGGTGGTTGCTGGCCTGACGCTGGCGGGCGCATCGGCGGTGTCTCACGACCTGTACGCTAACGTGTTCCGCAAAGGCGCGACCGAGCGTCAGGAACTCAAGGTGTCGAAAATTACCGTACTGATCCTCGGCGTGGTGGCGATTCTGCTGGGTATCCTGTTCGAGAATCAGAACATCGCCTTTATGGTCGGCCTGGCGTTCTCCATCGCCGCCAGCTGTAACTTCCCGATTATCCTGTTGTCGATGTACTGGTCGAAGCTGACCACGCGCGGGGCGATGATTGGCGGCTGGCTGGGTCTGCTGACCGCGGTGATTTTGATGATCCTCGGTCCGACTATCTGGGTGCAGATCCTCGGTCACGAAAAGGCGATATTCCCGTATGAATATCCGGCGCTGTTCTCTATCGCCGTGGCCTTTATCGGTATCTGGTTCTTCTCTGCTACCGATAGCTCCGCGGAAGGCGCGCGCGAGCGTGAACTGTTCCGCGCCCAGTTTATTCGTTCGCAGACCGGGATCGGTATTGAGAAAGGTCAGGCGCATTAATGATTACCCCTACCCCGGCCTGACGGCTGGGGTAGGGGTGATTCTAGTTATAGGTAAATGTTATCGTTCCGCTGGCGTTGGCCGTTCCAGGCGTCACTTCAGCCCCGGTTTTGTAATAGTTAGTCGAAAAGATGAGCGAGTTCGATGCAGCAGCGCCGCCGGGATTATTCGGGTAGGTGAAGGTTGCGTAGCTGGCCTCAGCTCCGGCATTCAACGTTACACTTCTGCTGGATGTACTTAAATAAAAACTGGTGTTTAACGGTATGACCTTCCCGTTGAGGCTTAACTGCACACCCACACCGGTTGCTACGTTTTCCCCCGCCGTTAACGCAATAACGCTCCTGTTCGGATTATCGCCTTCGGCTTCAGTCGCCGTCACACGCATTGATATATTGGTTCCGGGTTCGCAGGAAAGCATCAGCGTTTGCTGGGCGGAGCCGGCTGTCGAGGAAAGAGTAAACTCACTCGTTTTCACGGAGCCCATAGGGAAATTCAGCGCGGTCGTACCTGCCGTACAGCCCATCGGCGTCAGCTTGATTTGCGTCGTACCGCTGATGTGCAGTTGGGAAATAACCATCGTGCCAGTGCTATCTTTAAGCGAAACCGATGAGATAGGGTCCTTTATCGACAGAGAGCTGTTGCTGGCGATTGCGCCTCCCGTGGCCACCAGCTGTAGCTGGTAGGCGGGTGAATAGTTTGTTGTGGCATAGATATCTAAAAACCCCCCTGGTTTTCCAAGATAAAACTCTGAGTCGCCAATATAATGCTCAGTGTAATCAGGGAGAAAATCGTCAGTATCGCCATCATATTCACCGGTAATATTCAGCCAGACTTTCACTCTTAAACCAATACCCGGTACGGATGTCGTATAGATATGATCGCCAGTAAGTGCGCCTGCATTTGCTGAAGACCATTCAAAACGGGCATACATCTTCCCCTCACAGTTCCAGACCTGAGTATTCGAACGCGTTATTCTCCCGGAGTCATAAAGGACCGTTCCGGCAGAATAACTCCCCGCATTAATTAATATTTGTTCGGGTAGATTTGCCATCGTCACATCACCATAATTGGCCCCAGAGCTACAGGACCAACCATAAATAGGGAAAACCAACATCAATAGTAATAAAAAATATTTATTCATATATATCCCTAAACACCTTCCGTCATTTGTATGACACGTTGAAAGTGACCGTATAGGCAACGTTTCCTGGCGTTACTTTGCCGTATGGCGTATACATTCTGGCCGCCATATCAAAGGCGTGTCCGCCAGGGGAGGCCGTAAATGCATAGGTATAACTCTCGTTTGGACCCAGCGTTTTCCCATCCGCGGCACTCACAAGCTGTAAGCCAACATCCTTTGCCCCATCAATCAGCTCACTGACATAAATTGTGGGATAAGTACTATCAAACGGAGCGCCGCTAAACGTTATCGTCACTGAAGACGTACCGGTTGAGCAGTTATCAAATGCCAGGGAAACGGTTGTGGTATCGCTACTGGCCCCCGGTTTACCGGTCAGACGCTGAGAAGAAACCGTCCCCAGGCTGATAGCATTGGACGGTTTTACAAAAACCTCACAGACAGGCTCTTCAATATTGCCGGTGACATTAAAATTGACGGTACTCGTAGCGTCATAGGCCCAGGCAGATGAAGCACTGGCCAGTAGCCCTACTATTGCAGCTATCGCTAGCCGCAATGGCGATTGAGCATGGCGTATCCGCATCGCTATCATTTTAGTGGTGTGCTCAAAACACAATATATTGAGATTGTTCATCGGCAATCCGCCGTATAAAAAACAATATCGTCAATTGATTTGTTAGATGATAAATCATAATTGACATAACACTGGCTAGTTAAAGCATCGCCCCACTTCACAAATAAGCGGCCTTTTTCTGGCAGCCCGGTCAAATAGGCCTGCCCGGAATCACCGACAATAGCGCTGCGTTTTTGTTTATACTCCTGACTTTCATCCTCTAGCGTAATCACCGCGCCAAACGGCACATCTTTATGATGAAATTGCAAGGTCATCATGGCCTTATAGCCAATCCAGGTATCATATTTAACTTTTACGATCGCATTGCGCGTCGGGACCACCGTTCTGACGATATTATCTATTTCCGCTCCCGAGACCTGCTGTTCATCAAGGGAGAGATTGTTTTCATGATAAGGGCGAACGAAAGGCACTACGGCATACCCGGCAGAATCGGTCATGACGTTAGTCTGCCCGCGTACCGCGATATCCCTGACGCCAGGCGCTTCAATCAGCGCAACGCTCTCGCCCAGATAGCGTGACAGCGTTATCCCGCCGGAATGGGCGAGCATCCCACCGCGTAGCGAATAATTATAGTGGGCGCTGTTGCTGTCATAACCGTATCCGGCGGTGACTTCACCTTTTGAGCCCTGGTAGTTGAGGTTGATGTTCCCTGAGGTGCTTTTATCGCTGGCGTTATATCCCTCCTGCACGTTCCAGTTCAGAGAACGATCGGCGAAAGCGGAGCCATTTAAACCAAGACTGTGAGTGGTGTCTCCCACCCGGCTGCTGTTCATATTGTAGCTGGCTGATATATCGGCGCCGAAAGGAATACTCACGGTTAGCGAAATAATGCTGTCGCTGGAAGGCGAGCTATTTTCATTCTGGCCGCTGCTCTGCACATTGCGGTTATAGGCGTAGTTAATGAAGTAGGACATCCGGCTAAACGTATTGCTATAACTCACGCCCAGCGACTCCATCCGCGAGTTATCCCAGTAAGACTCACTGACCAGCGAAAGGGAGAGTGAACCGAATCCGGAGAAAATCTGCGACGCTGAAGCGTCAAAGCGGTCTTTAGTCCGACCGGATGACGAACAGCAGGCGCGATGAGAGTCCGCCCGATCGATAAAGTTCTGCAGAGAATAATAACCATGCGTTGAGTAACGGTACCCGGCAACGGAAAAGTTTGTCCCCGTCTGTGGAAAATCTTTACTAAAGCGCACGCGGTATGACTGCCCTTCGCTGGATGAGGCGTTATCCGATGAGGAATTTTCTTTTATGTCAGCCCAGGACTGAGAAGCATCAAAAGAGAGCGCCCCGACTGAACCCAAATTAAACCCGGCCCCCAGCAGGAGATTACTGTATTTATCCTCTAATTGCTGAAAGCCGCCGTACAGCGTGACGTTGCTCAACGCTCCCCAGGCAACGTTGGATTGCAGAAGCTGATACTCCTTTCCGCCCGCGCTTCCCGAGCGCGTCTTGCCGCCGCTGAAAGCGTAATCAACCTGCCCTTCACGTTGTAATATTGCCAGTGAAGCAAACGGCACCACAAAGCTCTGCTCACTACCGTCTGATTCTTTCACCGTCACGTAGAGATCGCCCGCGCTTCCCGTGGGATAAAGATCGTTTATCTCAAAGGCGCCGGGAGAGACCGTTGTTTTATAAATGCTGTATCCGTTTTGATAAACCGTCACGTCTGCGGTCGAGCGCGCGATGCCTTTTATGACCGGTGCGAAGCCGTTCAGGCTGTCCGGGAGCATCTCTTTATCAGAGTTCAGCTGCAGGCCGGTGAAGCTGATGCTGTCAAACACCGCCGAAGAAGTATAGGTTTGCCCCACTATCAGCTGACCTTTCAGGGCGTGGATATCGCGTGAAATATAGCTATAGACGGAGTCCCACTGACTGCCATCGTCATTATGATTGAGGGTGCTGTAATTACGTAAACGCCACGGCCCAACGTTCAACCCCGGCTGCAGGCTGACAAACTGGCTGGAGGTGGAAACGCCTCCATCTCGCGGATCGGTTTTTTGCCCGGAAATGTTGTAATTCAATAGCCCGGCGGTAATGCCCTGCTGCCATCGGCTTTCCGGGACATACCCCCGCGGACGATGCACTAAAGCCACCTGGGGTAAGGTAAAGTCGATTCGCTGTTGCGAGAGCTGTACCGCCGTCTCCCATCCGGGGATCGCAGACAGTTTTGCGCACTCCGAACCCGCCACGGTAAGCTCAGGATAATCTTCGGTTTTAATCGACCACTCTTTCAGGCGCGCGACGGAAAGACATGGCCGGGATGAAGCGGCGTTATTTTGATCCTGTCGCGTAAAAATGACGGACTCAGAAGCCACAAACGTATGGTTAATATAGACATCCAGGTTGTAGTCACCTGGCGGAATCGTCTCTTCAGAAATATAGGTTAAGTCAACGGCGGAGGTACCGGTTTCGTTTACCTCCAGCAGGTGGGGATTGAAGTACTCACCTGCCATCGCCGGGAGAGGTATTGTGGCAAAGCTGAAAATGAAGGCGGCATAGCCGCTGGTCAATAAAAAGGTATAACGCTTTCCAACGTTATTGAATGATGGCGGTATATTTCGGTCCAGGCATTCCATAATCATTGATCACGCTCCATGTGATTTTCTTTTTGCCCGCAGAAGAGGCATTTGCTACCGGTATTTTTATTGTTGAAAAGGGGGCAACAAACCACGCTTCAGGTACTGCTTTGCCGTTCACCAAAACTTCAGAGAAATTCATATATAGAGGAGAAACATTTTTCACTTTTATATCTCGCCCTTCAGCAGACCACTGCAGCTTTTCGGCAAAATTTTCTGGTATGGCGCTTTTCAATGCGGCGGGTCGAAAAATAAGCTTTATCCTGGAATTAATCGCAAACTGAACCATATTTTTGTCCGGCGCGTTCTCCATGGCGGGAATCCCCTTAATATTCAACCAGAACATGGATTCCCGATCCTCCGCCAAAGGTTTACCCGAACGTAGAATGCGTACAAATCCTTGCTCTCCGGACTTCAGGCGAAATAGCGGAGGCGTTGTGATGAATGAATCTTTCGCTGGCGAGGCCGCATCGACAACGGAGATCCAGGACTGAACGATATTGGTCACATTATCCTTATTTTGAACAGATACCGTCGTCGACTTTTGTGTGCCATCGAATATCACCCGCGTGCCGCCCACGACTACGCTTGCCTGCGCCGCAAACGCACACAAATAAAAACAAATAAAGTAGAATAATCTGTTCATAATGGAGTCCAGTAAGGGAAAGAGTTACCCTTTCCCTTGGTATTTATTAGCGTCTGAATTAATAGTACGTAACGTTGTAGGTTACCGTTGTCTGAACGGCGCCTTTAGTCGGTTCAGCACTGCCTGCTTTCGCCATTTTTACGGTGAAAGGAATGGTCGCAGCACCGGAGGAAATATCCACATCGGCACCTTCAGTATTATTTTTAAGCAGCGCACCCTGGTTATCAAAAATAGCTACGGCAACGCCCGTCGCAGGCGATGCGGAAGCCTGGTTCTTAAAGTAATCGCTATTAGTTTCATCGGCTTCACCGCCAAAGGTGACTCTGGCCTTAGCGTTACCGCCATCAGCCACTTTCGGGCAACCGGTCAGGGTGAAAGAAAAACTCTTGGCCGCGCCATAAGTATTCGCCTTCAGATCCGCGACGGAGGAAGTCCCCATCTCAATGGATGAGACGCCGTTATCGATAGTGGCTGTACAGGTAGTATCAGAGACCGTGCCGGTAAAAGTAATGGTGTTATCCGCCTGCGCCATTGTCACCAGTGAGCAGCCCGCAGAGAAGGCGACTATTTTAGCCAGAGTTATTGCATTCATTTTCATTGGTATTCTCCTGTTTATTAAGATTAACAATCAGTCCATCAATTGTTTATGGCACTCTATTAGAGAAGGGAAACAGGCATCAACTCAATCTATAAGTTATATCAGCGCTTAGGGAAATAAACTGCCTGCTTACAATATTATTTTAAATATTGAAGCAAAAGCTCAAGCTCCACATGAATCCATTCAATAATAAAAGCTCACCTCAATAAGATATCCAAAAACAAGATTACCCTCAATAACTAATGAAGAATAATCCTAAAATCATAAATGAGATTAACCTATAAGATAAAGACATGATTTAAAAATAAACAAATAAAAACAACAGATTGCAAAAACCACTCATTCATACTGCAAATAAATATAGTGATTTATATTTGTGAATCAAGTTAAAATGAGGCAACTTTGAAACATTTAGTTACACTTAAACGTAAAATAAGTGAGATTAACATCGGCGGATAAACTTCATCTACTTTTACATGACTTCATGTTTTCAACGATTCAAGTGCTGATTATATTGGTTGAGGTATATCAAATATGAAATGACAACTGAAATAAATATTGATGATATATATTTTTTCTGTGGTCTATTTCCTTGCGGAGGATAAACCACAGAAAATAATAGTCAGAACATTGCCCAGCGCACCAGCGGCGCGGCCAATACCATCACAACGCCGGAAAGCATCATCACCAGGCTGGCGACGACGCCCTCCTGCGGCCCCAGTTCATAAGATCGCGCGGTACCGGCGCCGTGGGATGCCGCGCCGAAACCCGCTCCTTTAGCCATCCCTTCGCGAATAGAAAGACGCAGAAACAGCACATCACCCACCGCCATGCCGAATACCCCGGTGACCACGACAAACAGGGCGACTAAATCAGGCTGACCGCCCAGCGGTTTAGCTGCCGCCAGCGCAAAGGGCGTGGTCACCGAACGTACCGCCAGGCTACGCTGGATCTCATCGGGCAAGGTAAACAGTCGCGCCAGCCACACCGAACTGGTCACCGCAACAACCGACGCGGTCGTTACTCCGGCCGTCAGCGACATCCAGTGGCGTTTAATAATCGCCAGATTGTCATACACCGGCACGGCGAAAGCGATAGTCGCCGGGCCCAGCAGCCATAGCAGCCAGTGGGCCTCCCCCATATAGCTTTGATAAGAGATATGGCCGAATACCAGCATCATCACCAGCAGGATCGGGGTGAAAACCAGCGGCATCAGGGGCAGTTTATGGAAGCGGCGATAAAGCCGTTTATTGGCAAAATAGAGCCCCAGCGTGATAAGAAGACACAGGACGCTCAGCTGGAAATCACTCATGTTTCATCCTGCTGACTTCATAGCGATACACTTTATCAACCACCCATGCCGTCGCGCCCAGCACCATCATGGTACTTAAGCCAATCACCAGAAAGATGCGCCAGCCCTCCACCATCAGCAGTTGCGCGTAGTTGACGACCGCCACTACCGCCGGCACGAAGAACAGCAGCATCTCGGCCAGCAGCCAGCGGGCGCCGGCGCGTACCCAGTTTAAAGGGATCACCCGGCAGACTATCAGCGTCAACATCATCAGCATGCCGACAAGGTTCGCCGGAAGCGGCAGGTGCAGCCAGTTAACAAAATAGTCAGCGCAGACGAACAGTCCGGCGTAGATCAGTACCTGAACAGGTACCTGAAGACGTTGCATAACGAAGGGCGTCACGCGAGCTGGCGCAAAGGCCATGAGCGGTATTCCTGAAAAAGAAGACAGGCGAGCAGTATAGAGAGCCGCCGGGCCCGGCAGAAATGAATTAAAATCATCACAGGTATAGTCTCAGGGAATAATTATGGATATCCGAACGCTGCGCTATTTTGTCGAAGTGGTGCGCCAGCAAAGCTTTACCCGCGCAGCGGAGAAGTTGTTCGTCACGCAGCCGACCATCAGTAAGATGCTCAAGAATCTGGAAGATGAGCTGAACTGCACGCTGCTGATCCGCGACGGTCGTCGGCTGCTGCTGACCGATACCGGTCGGGTAGTTTTCGAGCGCGGACAGGCCATCCTTGGTGAATTTCATCAGCTGGAGTCGGAGCTAAGCGATATTAATCATCTGCATAAGGGCGTACTGCGTCTCGGCATTCCGCCGATGGTCGGGATGTTGATGGCCGAACCGATTAGCCGCTTTCGCCAGCGCTATGCGGGTGTGGAATTGAAAATCTCCGAATTCGGCGGGCTGACCGTGCAGCAGGCGGTAAGCAACGGTGAACTGGATTTAGCCATGACCGCGCTTCCCGTTGATGAGGCCAGCGGCTTAACCACGCTCTCGCTGTTCAGCCATCCGCTCTGCGTGCTGACGCCGAGAACGGCGCAGTGGGAAGGCATCAGTTCGTTGTCGCCGGAAGCGCTCGCCGCACATCCGCTGGTGATCTACAACGAGGATTTTGCCCTCAGCCAGCAGCTGATGCGGCTATTTACTCAGCATGAAGTTAAGCCGCGTATCGCCGTGCGCAGCGGACAGTGGGATTTTCTGGCCGCGATGGTACAGGCCGGAATTGGCGTCGCGATTTTACCGGAGCCGATTTGCCAGCGCCTCGACCCGCAGAGCTTTTGCTGGATACTGTTACAAAGCGCTCTACGCTGGGAACTGGGAATGATTTGGCGGGAAGGCGTGTACATGTCGCACAGCGCGCGGGCGTGGCTGGAGTGCAGTAAGGCGTTCTGGCTGAAGTAAGATGCCGAAAGCGGCACGCTTAACCGCGGCGTCAACGCCTTATCCGGGCTACAGATTCCCAATCGTCTGAGGGGCGGTAGCCCGGACAAGGCGACTCAGGCGCCGTCGCGGACGAGTACGGTGTTACTGATCCTCGATAAGCAGCGCTTCCAGCAGGTCGAGATCGTGCAGCAGCTTCTGCAGCGTCTCGTTACTGATCTGCCGGGTGGCGCGCAGATGGTACAGCTCCCCGCGTTCAGAACGCAGCGCCGCCAGACGGAACCGGCGCTCGAGGCTCTCTTCCAGCATCGAGGTTTCCACATCGTTACGCCCATCAACGCGACGGCGCAGGTTACCAATTACCCGCGAGCTGACCTCAGTCAGCAGCTGATTATCGATGTTTTCTTTGGTATCCGCCGCCAGACGCTCTTCCATTTTCTGAATCGCGACAATCGCCACATCCGCCGTTGCCGCCCGCGCCAGGCGCTCCTCTTTGCGCTGCTGTACATGGTCGGTCGACTCGATATGGCGCAGCAGAATCGGCAGCACAATCACGCCGACAAACAGAGAGAACAGAATCACCCCGGCGGCAAGGAATACCAGCTCATAGCGCGCCGGGAAGACGTTGCCGTCCGGCAGCAGCAGAGGAATCGACAGCACACCAGCAAGGGTAATGGCCCCGCGAACGCCAGCGACGGAGGAGATCAGCAGCTCGCGCGTGGTCCAGGAGCCGAACTCCATCGGTTTCTTTTTCAGGAAACGCTGGCTCAGCTTGCGCATCGTCCACAGCCAGCCAAAACGCACCAGCATCAGGGCGGCATAAATCAGGATGATATCGGTAAACAACATCCAGGTTTCGACGTTGGGATCCGCCTCTGCGGCCACCAGCGAGCTGGAGAGAATATCCGGCAGCTGCAGGCCCAACAGCAGGAACACCATGCCGTTAAACACGAACTCCAGCATCGCCCAGGTGCTGTTGGCGCGCAGGCGCATCGCCAGCGGCGCGCTGCGCATCACGCCGGAACGGGTGATGGTCATCCCCGCCGCGACTGCCGCCAGGATGCCGGAAAAGCCGATGTGTTCAGCGATCAGGTAAGAGGCGAACGGCAGCAGGAACAGCAGCACAATTTGCGTTGCCGGTTCATCGCCGCCCCAGCGGCTAAGGAAGCGCATTGAACGCCCGTACAGCCAGCTGACCACAAAGCCCGCGAGAATACCGCCGACCGCCACCTTGAAGAACTCCACCGTCGCGCCGCCGACGGTAAAGACCATCGTGCCCATCGCCACCGCAACGGCAAACTTCAGGGAGACCAGGCCGGACGCATCGTTCATCAGCGCTTCGCCCTGCAAAATTCCCATAATTTTTTTCGGAATACGCCCTTCGCCGACGATGCCGGACAGCGCGACGGCATCCGTTGGCGACAGGACGGCCGCGAGGGCAAAAGCCGGAATCAGCGGGATACCGGGAACGATCCAGTAGATGAGATAGCCAATACCGACCACCGTCACCACCACTAACGCCAGCGCCAGACCGAAGATTTCTCGCCCATGCTCAATAAACTCGCGGGTCGGCGTCTTCCAGCCATCGGCAAATAGCAGCGGCGGGATGAACAGAACCAGAAAGAGTTCAGGATCGAATTCAACATGCAATCCGAAGGTAGGCCAGGCCAACAGCGCGCCGATGGCGATTTGGATTAAAGGTAGTGGAACCTGAAAGGGCAGTACGCGTGTAACCACCCCGGAGAGAGAGACCACGAGGGTCATGATGAGTATGGTAAAGAATATTTCCATGTGTTCCCTGTTTGCTGCGTTTTCTTTTTTACATCTGAGGCGTCATGTCTCGGCATAATACGCTACTCAGATTAACGCAAAAGGAAACAGGATGTGGCTTAAAAATTAAACGGGCGGCCAAAGCCGCCCGCCGTTAGCAGGAAAAGTTAAATCGCCCAACCGCCAGCATAGAAGATGACCAGCGCCGCGGCGATAATCACCGTCCCCAGGTTCAGCTTACGCCATTCGCCGGATACCAGACGGCCAATCACCAGCGCCGCAAAACCAATCATGATGCCGGTAACGATGTTACAGGTCAGCACGATAAAGACCGCGGTGATGAGCCCCGCCATCGCATCAACAAAGTCGTTGAAATCGATTTTCGCCACGTTGCTCAGCATCAGCAGGCCGACGTACATCAGCGCCGGCGCGGTAGCATAAGCCGGAACCAGATAGGAGAGCGGAGAGAGGAACAGGATCAGCAGGAACAGCACGCCGACGGTCACTGCGGTCAGGCCGGTTTTACCGCCCGCCGCCGTACCGGCAGCAGACTCGATATACACTGCCGCCGGCGCCGCCCCGACCAGGCCGGAGAAGACGCTGCTCAGGGAGTCGGTGGTCAGCGCTTTGCCGCCGTTGATAATCTGCCCGTCTTTATCCAGCAGGTTCGCCTGACCGGCCACCGCGCGGATCGTGCCGGTGGCGTCAAACACCGCGGTCATCACCAGCGCAAGCACGCTTGGCAGCACGACCGGGTTGAGCGCGCCCACGATATCCAGGCTGCCGATCAGCGAGTTGCCTTTATCGTCGCTCAGCGACGGCATGGCGAAGATACCGGAGAAGTGAACGTTAGGATCGAAGATCAGGCCGATAATCGAAACGCCGATAATCGTCAGCAGGATACCGCCCGGCACTTTCAGTTTTTCGAGGCCAATAATCACTGCCAGCCCGACCAGCGACATAATCACCGGGAAACTGTCAAAATTACCCAGCGCCACCGGCAGACCGTCCAGCGGGTTTTTGATCACCAGACCAACGCCGTTGGCGGCAATCAGCAGCAGGAACAGACCGATACCAATCCCCGTGCCGTGCGCAACGCCCTGCGGCAAGTTACGCAGGATCCAGCTACGAATGCCGGTTGCGGAGATGACGGTAAACAGTACGCCCATCAGGAAGACCGCGCCCAGCGCGACCGGAATGCTGATCTGTTGGCCCAGCACCAGGCTAAAAGCGGTAAAAGCGGTCAGCGAGATGGCGCAGCCAATCGCCAGCGGCAGGTTCGCCCACAGCCCCATCACCAGCGAGCCGACGCCGGCAACCAGACAGGTGGAAACAAATACCGCAGCTGGCGGAAAACCCGCTTTGCCGAGCATCCCCGGCACCACGATGACGGAGTAGACCATCGCCAGGAAGGTGGTAAGACCGGCAACGATTTCCTGACGCACGGTACTGCCGCGAGCAGAAATTTTAAACCAGGCGTCTAATGAACCGCCGGTACGCGCTGAAGGCGTAGACATAGAAAACTTCCCCTGAGAATTTTTATCGTTCGTCTGGATGCGAGGTGGACCATCCACTGCCAGTTAAACGCGATCTCCTTGTGCTACATCGCAGCGCCAGGGGCTGTGAAAAGCAAACGTTTAACTCCGCGCATACAATACGGTGTGAAGAATGACTTTGCTCCCCCCTGTCAGCAGAGGAAATGATGAGCAAAATAAAAAGGCAAACGATTATCCAGCCTTTAGACGGGCCTTTTCAACAGAAGTTTGTCGGATTTAGCTAAATTTCGCTTATGACGTTCATGAAATAACCAGCCGATGCGCAAACGTTATCGTCCATGCGCAATCCGGTAACATTTTTGTATTGCGCTGATAGCAATTTTCCCCTGTCATCGGCTTTAGTAATGGTTCATTCGCCGGGTAAGGTAAATGGGCCGCCACGCTCAATCGCCTTCTGCCATGCCGGACGCTGCTCAACCCGCTGAACCCACTGCGTCAGATGCGGTAAATCCCCCACCCCGCCGCGCGCCAGCAGCGCCATTGCCGGAAAGCTCATCTGAATATCAGCCATACTCAGCTCAGCGCCGGCAAACCAGCGCTGGCGAGAAAGGTGCGATTCAATAAAGCGGGCATGGGTCTCAACCTGTCGGTTAAGCCAGGCCTTTTGTACCCCTTTGCCTAATGCATTGCCCAGCGTGCGTATGCCAAACGGCACCGGGGGCTTGCCCAGGCTGGAAAACACCAGCTTCATCAGCAGCAGGGGCATCAGCGAACCCTCGGCATAGTGCAGCCAAAAGCGGTATTGCAGTTTATCTTCCACCGACTCAGGCTTTAAGCGCCTGGCGCTATCATAGGTTTCCTGTAAATACTCCAGAATGGCGCCGGACTCCGCCAGAATATGGCCGTTATCTTCAACGACCGGCGATTTCCCCAACGGATGAACGCTTTTTAACTCCGCTGGCGCGAGCATATCCTTTCCCCGCTGATAAGAGACAACCTGATAAGGCAGCTGCAACTCTTCCAGCGCCCATAATACGCGCTGCGATCGTGACTGATTGAGATGATGTACCGTTAACATGGGCCTCTCCCGCTGTTTGTTCAAATTAACTATAGGAACAGGCAGCGAATGACGGGAATTTTTCGGCAACATGAGGCGGCAAAATCAGAGAAAAGAGCCACACTTAAGTTGTCGGCGCAAACCGGAACCTCCATCAATATATTGCGCAATACTGAGGTGAGCCGACGTCGGGGGAAACCCTCCTGCGTACCAGCGGGATAGTGCGAAAGACCAAGACCGGAAAACAACTAAAGCGCCCTGTTGTGGCGCTTTAGTTTTTTAATCCTCTTCCAGCAGCCGTGCGCCGGTCCCCTCTTCTCCCAGCTTATCGCCCGGGTTGCGTAACGGACAGTCGCGGCGCGACAGACAGCCGCAGCCGATGCAGCCATCAAGCTGATCGCGCAGCGCGGTCAGGGTGTGAATCCGTCGGTCCAGCTCCTCCCGCCACTGGGACGACAGCATCTTCCACTCTTTGGCGCTGAGGTTATGCCCTTCCGGCAGTACGCCAAATGCATCACCGATAGTGGCCAGCGGAATACCAATGCGTTGCGCAATCTTAATGATCGCCACCGCACGCAGGACGTCGCGCCGGTAGCGCCGCTGATTGCCCGCGTTGCGCTGGCTGTGGATCAGCCCTTTGCTTTCATAAAAGTGCAGCGCGGAGACGGCCACGCCGGTTCGTTTTGCCACTTCGCCGGGAGTCAGCAGCATTTTGATGCGGGGAGATTTCTTTTCCATAAAGCGCTTTACCTCAAGTTAACTTGAGGAATTATACTCGCCCGCAGACAAAACGACGAATCGAGAATTGAGAGAGGCCGCTTTATGTCCCATCAGGATATTATCCAAACGCTTATTGAATGGATTGATGAACATATCGATCAACCACTTAACATTGATGTAGTCGCCAGAAAATCGGGATACTCAAAATGGTATCTCCAGCGGATGTTCCGCTCCGTGATGCATCAAACGCTAGGTGATTACATTCGCCAGCGCCGTCTGCTGCTCGCTGCGGAAGCGCTAAGAACCACCCAGCGCCCTATTTTTGATATCGCGATGGATCTCGGCTACGTATCGCAGCAGACTTTCTCACGGGTGTTCCGCCGCGAATTCGACCGTACGCCTACCGACTATCGCCATCAGATTTCCGCCTGATAACGTTGTTGCCAGGGGCAGAGGCTGGTGCGGTCGTTAGCCAGCCACTGCATAT
Source organism: Klebsiella sp. CN_Kp066 (assembly GCF_040065135.1). Lineage (NCBI taxonomy): Bacteria > Pseudomonadati > Pseudomonadota > Gammaproteobacteria > Enterobacterales > Enterobacteriaceae > Klebsiella > Klebsiella sp. CN_Kp066. The sequence continues at coordinate 50,920 of NZ_JBEAIU010000052.1, forward strand.
ACTCCTGCGGCGGCATCGCTTTCGCAAAGAGCCAGCCCTGGCAATATTGCACGCCCCGCTTTTGTAGCCAGGCGACCTGCTCTGCCGTTTCCACGCCTTCAGCGACGATCTTTAAATGCAGACTGTTCGCCATCTGGATGATATGTTCGGCAATCAGGTGGCTGGTGGTGTTGTTTGACAGCGTATCGACAAAAGATTTATCAATCTTGAGGATATCGACGTTGAGCGCATGGAGATTGTTCAGATTGGAGTAGCCGGTGCCGAAGTCATCGATAGCGATTTCATATCCCGCGTCGCGAAAAGCCTGAATCACCGGCGTCGTTTTCGGGACGTCAATAAACCCGCGTTCGGTCACTTCGATTTTTATTTGTTCCGCCTTGATGGCGTAGCGCCGGACCTTCTCATTGATATGCTCAATCAAGCGCGCGGATTGAAAATCAGCAGCCGAGAGATTAATCGCTACGTACAGGTGCGGATGCCGCGCCAGAAATTCGCCGAGATCGGAAAATACCTCATCGATGACATAGTCGGTAACCTGGGCGATCATCCCTTCGTTTTCCGCCAGCGGAATAAACTCCGCCGGACTCATCACCGGGCCATCAAACCCCGGCCAGCGCAATAACGCTTCGGTACCAACGCAGCGGTGATTTTTAATATCGATAATCGGTTGATAGTGCAGGCACAGCTGGCGACGGCTTAACGCGCGCTGCAGCATATTACGCGGAGAGTGGTACTGCTGCCGCGTGCGCGACCACACCAGTAACAGCAACACGCTGCAAATCAGCCCCAGCGGCAGAGTCAGCGTCACCTGATTATAAAAATTCTGGTAATAGCTGACGCGCGAGGTGGACATGATGACGGCAATCGGGCGAACGGTGGAATGGGCGATGGCATAAACGCGGCCATCCTGCTGAAAGAGCGCCTCTTCAGCGCGAATCAGATGACGTAATTCCTCAGGGTCGGCGTTCTTGCTGACGGAAAAAAAATGGTTCGTTTTGGTATCAAACACGCCCCAGGCGAGATTGCTGTCACTGGATATCAGCGCGCTGAACGAGAGCGGATTAATCACCACCACATAGTGGCCGCGCTGCAGATAGTTCATCGCATAGCCAGGGTAGAAAGGCGTTTCGCGGTAGTAGTAAATCGCGATATCCGGCTTTTTGGTATAGGTTGCGGCCGGAATTTGCCACCCCATCTCGCGGCGTACCGCAGTGGAGCAGAAAAAATGGCTGCCGTTGGCGTAGATTAAGTCGTCGATATAGAGCAGACCGCGTACAATGCCGAGCAGATATTGCTGATGATACGGCGAACACACTTCTCCCTGATACAAACGGGCCTTATCGCGCGCTTCGTCAGCTTCTCGAATAACCAACTCCGTTTTTTGTAGCGCCAGCCGAGAAAACAGCCGCAGCTGATCGGCGGTTTCCGCTTTGGCGCGGATTTGCGCAAACCACAATGCCAGCACCACCGGTAGCAGAATGACCAGCACGATGCCAACAATTCTCAACGCCTTGTGTGGCGCGCTACGACTCATTTACGCTTTTTATCCATGCGATACGCCTTAATCAAGGTGAAAGGCCCCGATGATTCCTCTTACTGTGATATGAATCAGGGTATCTCAGCAACCCACGCTTTGACGTAAAAACCTCATGACTACGAATGATGAATAATACTTGCTAATGCAAGACGTGAGAAACATTCTCAACATAATGAGATTAGCCCCACTATCTAATTCGGTTTATCCGTATAATTCGCCGGAATATGTAATAAAATCCGCAGAACCTAAACCTTATTAAAAAAGAAATGCGCTCGACTATCGCTTATAATCGACCTTCGCGATGAAAGCTCTCCCTCCCCCCTTATTAACCATGAACTTTGCAGGGTCAATGAGCGCAAGAAAACTCCCATTTTGGACTGGTGAATAAAAGAACAAATGTGATATAGTTCACATTAGCTAATGAAACAAAAACGTTGTTTCATTACGTTCCTGTTTGCCTGAAGATAGCCAGAGCATCGCATCACCGTCAGTCTCGCCAGGTTGTCAAAGGCTTCCAAATTTCGTTGAGGATAGGTTGATGGCTTCCATTACTACCAGTGTCGTACTTTTGCGCTGGCCGCTCGTGAGCGCAGTGCTGATGTTTCTGGCCAGCTCGTTGAACATTCAGCTGCGTAAAAGTGATTATGCCGGTTTAGCGGTAATCTGTAGCTGTATTGGCCTGGCCGCGGCCTGCTGGTTTGCCACCGGTCTGTTGGGCATTACGCTGCTGGACGTGGCGAAAATCTGGGGCAATATCAAGGACGTGATGATTGAAGTCATGAGCCAGACTCCGCCTGAATGGCCGATGATGATGACCTGATTTCGGGCCGCCTTATCCGGGCGGCCACGCCCACACCATCGTGAATGCCCGCACTGGCGAAGCGCCGTTAGCGAAAATCCCCGGTCCGCACTGTGCATAGCCGGGCGACAGGGCCAACAAAAGGGTAGCCCGGAGGACAGGGACTACGTGCCGCCTCCGGGAGGATGCGTCTCTTCTGGCCACCAGAGAAGAGTAAGACCTTAATCACCGGGAACCTGCTGCACTCTCCCCCTTTGCGACAATACATCACCTGCATGAACAACAACAATGGCCAGATACGGGTCAGGTTTTACCGTATCTGCTGGCCCAGATCGTGCTGCCCCGACGGCAGCCCCGGTACTGCACGTGGAAAGTCGTTCGGGCAGCGTTTTATGGCGCAGAGCGCCTGGTAACGGCAGGAGTCTGCCGTCGTGGCGGTAGAATGATAAGGACAGGAAGGCCGCTCCCGCAGCTTCTCCCACTGCGCTTCATCGTATCGCGTGATGTTATAAACTTTTACCGCATGATATTGCTCGTTGATTAACACGCTCGATGAGTAGAGTTTTATCGACTCTCCCGGCAGTAATAAAATGTCGGCCTCATACCACAGAATAAACTTTAAAAACCGCAGGCTGGAAATTGAGGAAAAAGCTACCCCGGAATGCGGGCAGACAAGAGTATTATGAATAGTCCATTTCATTTTCTATCCTTGCGTGCATTGCTGATTAATGACTCTATATATTGATAGCATTCATCATAGATAACCGCAAGGCGATAGATTAATAATGTGATATCAGACAATACTCAAAGCGCTTTATACTCACTAAGATGTAGCGTGAATATTGCATTATAACAATGAATGGTTAGCCATAATAATCAACGATAGCGCCAGCAATGAACATACATAAATAAGTATATATTGACAATAAATTACAGGCTACCAAAAGCGGTAGCCTGTAATATTACACCGGGAGTGAGTCAAAAATATCTAAGCGATTGTGCGCATATTAAACGCGGGCATCACCAGGTTTTACCAATATTAAACTGGAACTGCTCAGCTTTATCTCCATCGTATTTTTTAAATGGCTCAGCCCAGGAAAACACCAGCGGGCCTAACGGCGACATCCACTGCACCGCAATCCCGGCAGACATACGGATATGCGAAGGGTCGCCATAGTCCGGGATCCCTGCCGCCAGCGTCTGACCGGTATTTTGCCAGGTGGTACTCCATACCGTACCGGCATCGAGGAATAGCGACGTTCGCAGGCTGTCGGCATATTTGTCATTCACAAACGGCGTCGGCACAATAAATTCGCTGTTCAGGACCGCCATCGCGTTACCGCCAACCGCATCGGATGAAGAATCCAGCGGACAGGTGCTGTAGCTGCTTTCAGAACCATTACAACGATAATACGCTGCTTTTGGGCCAATCGTATTGGACGAAAATCCGCGAACCGACGACGATCCACCGGCATAAAAGTTATCGTAAAACGGCACCGATTTGCCGTTCAGCCCATCGGCATAGCCCGCACGCAGGTGCTCCATCCACACCCAGCTTTTGTTCTCGGTCAGCGGCATATACTGGGTGGTATCGAAAGTCACTTTGTAATAGCTGTTATCCGAACCGGGTACGGTAACCTTGGCGGTCAGGCTGCTTTTATTCCCCGCCCGGGGGAAGAAACCGCGATCCAGATTGTTATAGCTCCAGCCAACGCTGGCAAAATAGTCATTGGCGCTATAGGTCGCACCGCTATCGCCATCTTTGGTGACAACGTCAGGATAGATGCCCCGCGAGTTAAGATAGCTCCAGGTGGTGAGCTCCGGGTCCATATTGGTCAGGCGGTTATGGACATAGTCCAGGCCCAGGTTAAGAGCGTTATTCTCGCTAATCGGGAATCCCAGCGTACTGCCGACGCCGTAGCTTTGCTGGTTGTAACTCCCGGAATCGGCATCCGAGGCGTCGTAGCTGTTGTAGAAGATTTTACCGCCGAGGCTAACGCCATCCACGGTGAAGTAAGGGTTTGTCGCTCCCAGCTCAAGATAGGACTGGTAACTGTTGCGCGTGCCGTTGAAGCTGACGCTATTACCGGTTCCCAGCCAGTTATCCTGGGTGACGCCGAGCTGGTAGCTCACGCCGCTATCGGTGCCGAAGCCCAGACCCACGTTAAAGGAGCCGGTATTGCGCTCCTTCACCTTATAGACCACGTCCACCTGATCCTGGCTACCGCTTACCGGAACAATCTGCTTGTCGACAGTTTCGAAAAATCCTGTACGATCCAGCCGCGTTTTTCCCTGCTCGACCTTCTCATCATTCAGCCACGCACCTTCCATCTGGCGCATTTCGCGACGCAGCACCGCATCACGGGAAGTATCGTTACCCTGAAAGCGAATCTGGCGTACCGAATAACGGCGTCCGGCATCGACACTGATATGCAAAATGACGCTTTTTTCCGCATCATTAATATCCGATGTGGTGTTCACCTGCGGCCAGGCATAGCCGTATTTTCCCAGCAGCGTCTTAATACTGTTCTCGACTGCCGTGATTTCCGCACCGCTATACCATTTCCCCGCTAAAGGCTTCACCAGCGCCTCAATTTCCTGATTATGCTGCGCCATATCGCCGGTCACCATCGTACTGGCGACTTTATAACGAGCACCTTCGGCAATATTAATGGTGATATATAGCGATTTTTTATCCGGCGTAATACTCACCTGGCTTGAATTTATGCTAAAACGCGCATAGCCGCGATCGAGATAATAGCTACGAAGGGTTTCAAGATCCGCCGCCATCTTTTGCTTTTGATATTTCTTATCGCCAATCACGTTCCACCACGGAACGCTGTCACGTAGCTGCAGCTGATCCAATAATGTTTCTTCACTAAAAGCCTTGTTGCCAATAATATTTATTTGCGCAATTTTCGCCGAGACCCCCTCCTGAAAGACAAACTTTAAATCAACGCGGTTACGCGGCAGCGGGGTGACGACGGCATGAACCTGAGCGCTGTATTTTCCTGTACTGTAATAGAAATCCTGTAATCCTTTTTCTATTTCCGTAAGGGTATTGCGATCCAGCGCGCTGCCTTCTTCAATGCCGCTGGCGGCCAGGTTCTCTTTCAGGGCATCGTCCTTAACGGATTTATTGCCGGAAAAACTGATTTTAGCGATGGTAGGCCGCTCTTTTACCTGTACTACCAGCGTGCTGCCATCGCGCAGGATCTGTACGTTGTCAAAATTGCCGCTGGCATACAGGGCGCGGACCGAGTCGCTGATATCCTCATTAGAAACCTCTTCTCCTGTATGAACAGGCATGCTCAGTAGCGCGGCGCCGACGGTAACGCGCTGTAGACCCTCGAAACGAATGTCATCAACCGTATATGAAGTTGATGCATAGAGCGTTAAAGGGGAAATCAATAGACCGGCGATGATACTCGTTTTTTTTAGCATGAAGGTGTCGTCTAGAAGATATTTAGCAATAGCAGATACCTGCCGGGAATAATGCTGTTCATTGCACCAGACAGTTGCTGACGCAATCTTAAATAACCTGAACGAGGCGCAGAATTGCACGCAATTATGACGAGAAAATGGAGAAAATATGGATACGAGAGAATATTGAAAAAAATATTTTTCTACGGAACCTTCCCTCTTGAGCCTGGTCAGATAAGCATTTCCTCATAACATCGAAACTCTATAGTTTTTGTTTTTTTAACTAAAAAAACAAAAAGCCCCCTTTCTCATTGGTTGAAAGGGGGAAAAGATCTTGTTAGGAATGATGCTCTCTGGGATAAACCAGGAACAGGGAGAAATTAACGCATAATCCCGTAGATAAAATGAAGAGATATTGAATAAATTATGCAGCCAGATTTCTATAGTAATGAAATGGGTAGACATTATGCCGCGAAATGAAATTCAGCGTTCAGTGCTTAACGAACTGGTGCAATGGATAAAAAACAATCTTGCAAAGAAGCTCACGATGCAGGCGCTAAGCCGCTTTTCCGGCTACTCCGAATGGCATCTCTTTCGCCTGTTTCGCCACTATTTTAACATGTCGCCGATGGCGTATATCCGCCAGCAGCGAATGCAACTATCCCTTAATTTATTGCAGATCAACCCGCCTTTCCGCATCGTTGATATTTGTCTGATGGCTGGTTATGAAGATATCAGCGCCTTTAACCGAACCTTTAAGAGGTATTATACGATGACACCAACGCAGTTTCGCAGAAGCCTGAACCTGACCTGATAGAGGATCCCCCTCCTCCGCATTGCTGCGGTTGGGAATGGAAGGGGGAAGAGGAACTACTTTAGAATGGAAATGGCAGGATGCCACCGTTAACCGTTTCCGGGATCAAGCAGATCCGATTAACAGGATTCATTGTAGGCTGCTAAGTTGAATTAATTGTGTAGAGGCCGTGGAGATTTTGTCATAATTTATATCACTGGTTTTTCCCGGCATAAAAAATAACAAGCCGGAATAGTTCATTATTCCGGCGGATGTTTGAATCGTTAATCAGAAATGCGTATTCACGCTGACATAAAACGTCCGCCCCGATTCATTATAAGTTTCCGCGCCTGCACCATACAGATAAGCGCCGGTCGTCGAATTTCCCGTCGTCTGCGCGTTACCGGCACGGTAGTGGCGAATATCGAACAGGTTGTCCACTCCGCTGGTCAGGCTCAGGTTTTTATTCACATCCCAGGTCGCGCTAAGACCGACAATGCTGTACGGGCTCACTTCGTTCAGCTCGCTGCCGGAAACAGACTCGCCTTTATAATTGAAGCGTTTAGGTTTCTGGCGGCCATACCAGGTGAACGTGCTCTGCAGCGAAAGATCGTCGCGTGCCTGCCAGCTCAGGGTAGAGTTCAGCGTAAACTGCGGGATCACCGACAGGCGATCGCCGGTGGTCTTATTCTTACTCTGCAGCATCCACGTCAGGTTGTTGCTCCAGTTGACCGTTTCGCTTACCGGGAGATTCAGCGAGCCCTCCAGCCCTTCAACCAGCGCCTTCGGTACGTTTTCCCATTGGTAAATATTGGTGGTGCCGTTGCTGGCCGTCCCCACCGCCGAGTAGCCCGATTCAATCTTGTTATGGTAATCGTTACGGAAGTAAGTCAGCCCGGCCTGATAGCCATTGTGCTTATACTCAAGGCCAATCTCTTTATTGACGCTGGTTTCCGCCTTCAGATCGCTATTCCCCATCAGGTAACAGGCTGAGCTACTGGCATAGCAACCCTGGCCGTTGCTGTAGAGGATATAGTTCGGGTTAAGCTGATAAAGGTTCGGCGCTTTATAGGCGCGGGCGATCCCCAGCTTCAGCGTCCAGTCATCCGCCAGCCCCTGCGAGAGATTCAGCGATGGGCTCCAGTTATTACCGACGATGCTGTGATGATCGAAGCGCAGAGCGGGCGTCAGCATAGTGCTATCGGTCAGCGCGATATTGTCTTCGGTAAACAGCGAGAAGATCTCGGCGCTGGAATAAGGACTACGGCCGGTTGCCGAAACGCCGTCAACGGAGCCATAAGAGAGTGACTGGGTAGTCGACACGCCATCCTTCATCCGCTGCTGGTTCCACTCGGTACCCAGCGTCAGATTCTGCTCAAATCCCAGGGTAAACGGAATATTGACCTCGCTGTGCAGCAGCACATCCGACAGGTCGATATCGGAGAATTCGCTGCTGGAGAAGATCCCTTCCGTTCCGCCCGCCAGCCCCTCGTTCATGCGCGAGTTACGGGTGTGCTCATACTGCGCCCAGGTATTGCTGGTCACGCCGTTATCCCAGCCGCCGGTCCACGTCACGCCGTAAGTCTGACGATAGAGACGGTTAGTCTCTTTACCGTACATACTTTTCACCAACGTGCTGGTGTTAGTATTCTGGGTATCCCCTGCATACAGGTTGCCCTGGCGGCTGTAGCCGGTTTCAAACTCCAGCGCCTGCATTGGCGCAAACTCCCAGCGCAGCTTGCCGTGAATATCTTTATTCACTACCCCTTCGCGTCCTGCAGGATACGATCCCGCATAGCTACCGGTTCGCGCTGCTTCATGACCGGAATTAATATCCTGGGCATCGGCCTGCGTTTTGCTCAGATTTCCCCATAAATTAAAGCTGACCTCATCCGATAGCGGGCCGTTGAGGCTAAAGTTTGTCCGTTTCGTCGCGCCCTCTTTACGGTGCTGAGGCGCGTTCATATAGGTATTCCATGAACCATGCCACTCGCTGGTGGCCGGTTTAGTGACGATATTGACCACTCCGCCCATCGCGCCGTTACCGTAGCGGGCCGCAGCAGGGCCGCGAATGACGTCGATATGGTCGATCATTTCCGCCGGCACCCAGCTGGTATCACCGCGGGTATCGCGGTCGCCGCGCCAGCCATAGCGCACGGAATTACGGCTGGTCACCGGTTTACCATCCACCAGAATCAGGGTGTTCTCCGGCCCCATGCCGCGGATATCGACCTGGCGGTTATTGCCGCGCTGCCCGCTGGTAGAGTTACCGGTGAGGTTGACGCCGGGCTGGGTACGAATCAGCTCGGAGACATCGCGCGCGGGCGGATGTTTACGGATTTCTTCGGCGGTGATGGTGGATACTCCGGGGGCTTGCAGCGTTTGCGCCGCCGCGGTGACCACCATGGTTTCATCGTCATTTACCGCAGTCGTTTCAGATTTCTTCGTATCGTCTGGAGTCGTGCCATCAGCGGCCTGCGCTGGCAGCATCCCTCCCCAGATGGCCATCGGGATCAGCGCGGCCAGCGAGTAGTGTGAACTGTGTTTCATGGAATATGCCCTGTTTTCTTTTTTGCTGTCGGGGCACGCCTTCTTCTTCCGTCAGATAAACAACGGCAATGACTTCCCTGCATAGAGCAACATCTCTTTTTGGCGTAGTCAGGCCCTCCCGCTTAAATAGCGAGATAGCAATCATAATGGGTGGCCAAAATAGATTTATTACTCTGGCAAAAACGAAGAAATAAACGCGCCACGCTATTCTTTGATAGCCTTTGCCGAACAGCAGTAATAGGATTATTGTGCCACACAACGTTATTAGAAATGAGATTTATTATCAAGTCGATAATCATTTATCGCATGAATGTTTTTAGTTAATGTAATAAAAACAAAAAGATATAAATAGCAGAAGCGCATTTAGCAGGAATAGAAATTAAAAAAATGAATAACATCCACATTAAAAAAGCATAATTCAACCATATTGCCTCCACAATTAATTAGAGATTTATAGTTTTATAATCTCGCCAAAAATACCGAGCATGCTAATTAATAAAATAATTAAAATAACCGGCTAACCGATTCTCACACTTGTTCGCGGACATGCTAACGGCCAGAAATTGACTAAAATAAGACCATCCCCCTGCGGAGCACCGCGCCATGAACACTTCGTCGTTCTATCGATACCTTGTCGGCTGGCTGGCATGCTTTGCCGCGCTACTGTGCCTCACATCCGGTTACGCGGCTACAGAGAACAAACTATCAGAACCAGCGGAACGCGACGCCCTGGAAGTCAACGTTGACGATATGCTACAGCCATGGAGGGGAGATTTACCGGGTATGCTCGACCGGCGAACCATTCGCGTATTAACCCCCTTCAGCAAAACTTTTTTCTTTATCAATAAAGGCACCCAGCGCGGCGCGACTCACGATATATTTATGGAGTTTGAACGCAGTCTCAATCAAAGCCTGGCGAAAGAGAAAAAGCTCAAGCATCGTCACCTTAAAGTGCGGATCATCTTTGTTCCGGTGGCCCGTGACCAGCTCATCAGCGCGCTTAACGCAGGAAAAGGGGATATTATTGCCGCCAACCTGACGATCACGCCTGAGCGTCAGCAGGAGATGACCTTTACTGCACCGCTCTATTCTCACGTTCAGGAGCTGCTTCTTTCTGGTCCCGGCTCTCCCAAAGTGGACAATCTACAGCAGCTTTCCGGTAAAACGGTCTTCGTCCGCACCTCATCCAGCTATTACGCGAGCCTGGTCGCGCTCAACGCACGCTTTGCGCAGCAATCGCTGCCCCCCATCACCATCGAACCGGCGCCCGAAGCGCTGGAAGATGAGGATCTGATAGAGATGCTCAGCGCGGGCCTGATCCCATTGATCGTGGTCGACCGCCACAAGGCCCTGTTCTGGAAACAGGTCTTCCCCAGGATTCAGGTTCATCAGAACATTGTTCTGCGCGACGAAGGTAATATCGGTTGGGCGGTACGTAACAATAGCCCGCAGCTGCTGGCCCTGCTTAATGCGTTCATCAATAAGAATCGCCAGGGCAGCAGGCTGGGTAATACGATACTGCTGCGCTACCTGAAGGATGCCAGCTACGTTAAAAACGCGGCGGGGCAAAAAGAACGGCGTAAATTTCTGGCCATGGTGGAGATCTTTCGCAAATATGGCGATCGCTACGATGTTGACTGGCTGCTGATGGCCGCTCAGGGGTATCAGGAATCGCGGCTTAATCAGTCGGTGCGTAGCCACGTCGGCGCCATTGGCGTTATGCAGGTCATGCCGAGCACCGGTAAGGAGCTCAACGTCGGCGATATTAAGCAGCTCGACCCCAATATTCATGCGGGGGTGAAATACATGCGCTGGATGATAGACCGCTACTATGGCGATGAACCGATGACCCAGCTTGATAAGGCGCTATTCTCGTTCGCCTCTTATAACGCGGGCCCCGGGCGCATTGCCCGGCTACGGGCGGATACTAAAAGGCGCGGTTTTGACCCGAACGTGTGGTTTGGCAACGTTGAGTATCTGGCCGCCGAGAAAATCGGCTCCGAGACCGTAAGCTATGTCAGCAATATCTATAAGTACTACATTGCTTACCGGCTGATCGTGGATGAAATGGCGCGTAAGCAGCAGGCGACGGCGGCTTCTAAAAACCAGGTCGCGTCGGCAGTAAATCTGCCAGCCACACCTGCCACACCTGCCACACCTGCCACACCTGCCACACCTGCCACACCTGCCACACAGTGAATTAATGCAGATAAGCTGTGTCAGAAAATAGAAAAAGCCCCAAACAGGGGCTTTTTCAGAGAGGGCTTTACGACGCTAACGCTTCGTTAGAACGGAATATCGTCGTCAAAGTCCATCGGCGGCTCATTGGAAGGCGCTGCCGGAGCCTGCTGCTGCGGACGCGACTGCGCGCCGCCGCTGAACTGGTTTCCGCCCTGCGGCTGCTGAGGCTGGCCCCAACCGCCCTGCTGCTGACCACCGCCTGCCGGGGCGCCCGCGCCCTGCTGACGACCGCCGAGCATTTGCATCGTGCCGCCAACGTTGACTACAACCTCGGTGGTGTATTTTTCCTGACCGGATTGGTCAGTCCATTTACGGGTGCGCAGCTGGCCTTCAATATAGACCTGTGAACCTTTGCGCAGATATTCGCCGGCCACTTCCGCCAGTTTGCCGAACAGCACAACGCGGTGCCATTCAGTCTGCTCTTTCATCTCACCGGTCGCTTTATCACGCCAGGATTCGGAAGTAGCCAGCGTAATGTTGGCAACTGCGCCACCACTCGGCATGTAGCGTACTTCCGGGTCCTGGCCCAGATTACCGACGAGAATCACCTTGTTTACGCCTCTGCTGGCCATGTTTGTGTCTCCTGAATGCGTTTCTTAATAGTGTAAACGCGCGAGTGTACCATTTCCAGGTGCTATGTTGATAGCTGGGAAGTATGTTCCAGAGAACTCTCGCGGTACGACATTTTTGCATACCTCGCCGGAAAATGCATTCCAATACTGTATATTCAAACAGGTTAAATTGTGTCATAATTAGCCGTTTCTGCCGTTTGTCCTTCTAACAAACCAGGCAATCCGCGTATCTACCGGGAAAGGTGAATGGATAAGATCGAAGTTCGGGGCGCCCGCACCCATAATCTCAAAAATATCAACCTCGTCATCCCGCGCGACAAACTCATTGTCGTCACCGGGCTTTCGGGTTCAGGCAAATCCTCACTGGCTTTCGACACGTTGTATGCCGAAGGGCAGCGTCGCTACGTTGAATCGCTCTCCGCCTACGCGCGGCAGTTCCTGTCGCTGATGGAGAAGCCCGACGTCGACCATATTGAAGGGCTGTCGCCGGCGATTTCCATTGAACAGAAATCAACGTCCCACAACCCCCGCTCTACGGTAGGCACCATTACCGAAATTCACGACTATCTGCGCCTGCTGTACGCGCGCGTCGGCGAGCCCCGCTGCCCGGATCACGATGTGCCGCTGGCGGCGCAAACCGTGAGCCAGATGGTGGATAATGTTCTCTCCCAGCCTGAAGGTCAGCGCCTGATGCTGCTGGCGCCGATCATTAAAGAGCGCAAAGGCGAACATAACAAAACGCTGGAAAACCTCGCCGGGCAGGGCTATATCCGCGCGAGGATCGACGGCGAAGTCTGCGATCTCTCCGATCCGCCGAAGCTGGAGCTGCAAAAGAAACATACCATCGAAGTCGTGATCGACCGCTTTAAGGTCCGCGACGATCTCAGCACGCGTCTGGCCGAGTCCTTTGAGACCGCGCTGGAGCTGTCGGGCGGCACCGCCATCGTCGCCAATATGGACGATCCGAAAGCCGAAGAGCTGCTGTTTTCCGCCAACTTCGCCTGCCCGATTTGCGGCTACAGCATGCGCGAACTGGAACCGCGCCTGTTCTCCTTCAACAACCCGGCAGGCGCTTGCCCGACCTGCGACGGCCTCGGCGTCCAGCAGTATTTCGATCCTGAGCGCGTGATTCAGAACCCTGAGCTGTCGCTGGCGGGCGGAGCGATTCGCGGCTGGGATCGGCGCAATTTTTACTACTTCCAGATGCTGAAGTCGCTGGCGGAACATTATGAATTCGACGTTGAAGCACCCTGGGGCACGCTCAATACCAGCGTACAAAAGGTCGTGCTGTACGGTTCAGGCAAAGAGAATATTGAATTCAAATATATGAACGATCGCGGCGATACCTCCGTACGCCGTCATCCGTTTGAAGGCGTGCTGCATAATATGGAGCGCCGTTATAAAGAGACGGAATCCAGCGCAGTACGCGAAGAGTTAGCTAAATTCATTAGCAATCGTCCCTGCGCCAGCTGTGAAGGGACGCGCCTTAAGCGCGAAGCGCGGCACGTGTTTGTGGAAAATACGCCGCTGCCGACCATCTCAGACATGAGCATCGGCCACGCGATGGACTTCTTCAACAACCTGAAGCTCTCCGGCCAGCGCGCGCAAATTGCCGAAAAAGTACTGAAAGAGATTGGCGATCGTCTGAAATTCCTCGTCAATGTCGGCCTGAACTACCTGACGCTCTCCCGTTCGGCGGAGACCCTCTCCGGCGGCGAAGCGCAGCGTATCCGCCTCGCCAGCCAGATCGGCGCAGGCCTGGTCGGCGTGATGTACGTACTGGATGAGCCCTCTATCGGTCTGCATCAGCGCGATAACGAACGCCTGCTGGGAACCCTAATCCACCTGCGTAATCTCGGCAACACGGTGATTGTCGTTGAGCACGATGAAGATGCTATTCGCGCCGCTGACCACGTTATCGATATCGGCCCTGGCGCCGGCGTGCACGGCGGTCAGGTCGTGGCCGAGGGTAAGCTGGAAGATATCATGGCAGTGCCGGAATCGCTGACCGGCCAGTTCATGAGCGGCAAGCGTAAAATTGAGGTGCCGAAACAGCGCGTACCCGCGAATCCAGAGAAAGTGCTGAAGCTGTCCGGCGCGCGCGGTAACAACCTGAAAGACGTAACGCTGACGCTGCCGGTGGGGCTCTTCACCTGTATTACCGGCGTTTCAGGGTCGGGTAAATCCACGCTGATCAACGACACGCTGTTCCCGATTGCCCAGCGCCAGCTCAACGGTGCCACCATTGCGGAACCGGCGCCGTACCGCGATGTACAGGGTCTGGAACATTTCGATAAAGTGATCGACATCGACCAGAGTCCAATCGGTCGTACGCCTCGCTCCAACCCGGCCACCTACACCGGCGTCTTTACTCCGGTTCGTGAACTGTTTGCCGGCGTACCTGAATCACGTTCGCGTGGCTACACGCCGGGCCGTTTCAGCTTTAACGTGCGCGGCGGCCGCTGTGAAGCCTGCCAGGGCGACGGCGTGATCAAAGTCGAGATGCACTTCCTGCCGGATATCTACGTACCGTGCGACCAGTGCAAAGGCAAACGCTATAACCGCGAAACGCTGGAGATTAAGTACAAAGGCAAAACGATTCATGAAGTGCTGGATATGACCATTGAAGAAGCCCGTGAGTTCTTCGATGCGGTTCCGGCGCTGGCGCGTAAGCTGCAAACGCTGATGGACGTCGGGCTGACCTATATTCGCCTTGGCCAGTCGGCGACTACGCTCTCCGGCGGCGAGGCCCAGCGCGTCAAGCTGGCGCGCGAGCTGTCCAAACGCGGTACCGGGCAGACGCTGTATATCCTTGATGAACCGACCACCGGTCTGCACTTTGCCGATATTCAGCAGCTGCTGGAAGTACTGCATCAGCTGCGCGATCAGGGTAATACCATCGTGGTGATTGAGCATAACCTGGATGTCATCAAAACGGCTGACTGGATCGTTGACCTTGGGCCGGAAGGCGGAAGCGGCGGCGGAGAGATCCTCGTTTCCGGAACGCCGGAAACGGTCGCCGAATGCGAGGCTTCATATACCGCTCGCTTCCTCAAGCCCATGCTGAAGTAACCTCACCTGCCTCTTCTCGTCCCGGGAAGAGGCATCATTTTCTCTCATTTTTCTCCCGCTGATATTTTGTGATTTGCGGCCGCACGACATCTGTCATCAGATAGCGTCACGGCCATAAATTGCAGGATGCATCATGTCTTTCAAACACGGATTTTATCAATTCACTCTTATCGCGGCGCTATTGGTGACGACCGCCTGCAGCTGGGTAGACGGCTACAGCAATACGGCCCACCAGCAGCTATTGATGCTGGAACAGCTTCATCTGCAGTTCATCAGCGATGCGGCGACAGAGCCGGTCGACCAACGCTTATTAAGACAAGAGGATCGCCAGATTCGTCAGCTATTTAGCCTGGCATTAAGCGACGGTGATGCGCTGCGGCAGAATAATCTGCGCGTGCTGGAGAAGAATTATCAGCGGCTTTACACGCATGTTTCCCGCCAGGATGCAGCGCTGACGCCCTTCACGGCCGGAGCTCTGGCGCAACAAACGGAATATCTTTATCAGCAGGCCATCAGCGGCGAACAGCTGCGTTCAGGGAGATAACCATGTCCATCATTAAAGAAGTCAGCGCCCAAGTGACCGGCGCAGGCGTGAATACGGCAGAATGGCTACAGCTTATGGAGGCGATAGTAAATGATGAAGACAGCGGCATTCGCGACGCCGGAATGCTCACGCTTCAGGCATTACAGGAGAAAGCGCGCGGCTGGTTAAGTCAGGACGACCTCATTCTGCTCCTCGAAGGGCAGCGCGATATTGCCAGCATTCGCGCCAGCAATGAACAGATCGCCATGCAGACGCACCTGCACTCCACGCTGCTTCGCCTGTTTGATGTGACCCTGCTGGCGCTGCTGGGGAGGATTTAACGCTATGGCAATAGTTTACGCTTAGCCTCGGAAAGAGAATCAAGCGCCTGCTGGTATGAAGCATCCACCAGGTAGTAAATTTGCGAATCAGGCAGGGAGCCATCCAGAAACACCGTACTCCAGTGGGCTTTATTAAGGTGTTTGCTGGGGCGAACATCGCGATGCTGCTGCCTTAGCAGTTCCGCAAGCTCGGGGCTGGTTTTTAACGATACCGCAGGCCGATTGTCCTCCACCTCTTTTACCATCGCAAACAGGACGTCCGCCGCTTTGATCTGCGTCGCTTTCCAGTCGCTATGTACGCTTTGTTCAGCGCCCGGCTTTGCCATGCAGTACTGCAATAAATCCGAAATTGTCATTTTTATTCCCCCATTAGCGTCGCGATGATATGGCGCGATCCGCCGTGAATACGATGCTCCCCTAGCCAGATACCCTGCCAGGTCCCCAGCCTGACGCGTCCGTCCTGAACGGGCAGCATCAGCGATACGCCCAGCATCGAAGATTTAATGTGCGAGGGCATATCATCAGGACCTTCATAATCGTGTTCATACGGCGCATTATCCGGTACGGCATGCAGAAAATGTTGTTCCATATCGTAGCGGACGGTCGGATCGCAGTTTTCATTTAGCGTCAGGGAAGCAGATGTATGCTGGAGCAGCAAATGCAGCAGGCCAGTTTTAACTCCCGAAAGCTGGGGAATCTGGCTTAAAACCTCATCAGTGACCAGATGAAAGCCCCGTGATTTCGGGCCTAAGGTCAGAGTTTGCTGATGCCACATAAACCGCTCCTTTTACCGATCAACCTTCCTAAGTGTGCAGCAATAAGCGAAAAGGTAAAACCTCCGACGCGCTATTTTGCACAAAAAAACGGCAGCGCGTCGGCTGCCGTTTGAGCTAATGATGTTTACGCCGATGGATGGCTTAATATTCTGAATTCACAATGACCTCTTCGCCCTGAGCGCCCGCCATCGGCAGCGGCTTATAGGAGGAATTCGAGGCTCGCAATATACGGATCCCACGCGCGCCTACCTCTCGGGCGGCGGAGATATCGTTATCCGAATCGCCGTAGAAGACTTTGATCCCTTTCTCCTGCAGCCACTGCGTTTTGGTGTTCTGACCGGGCTTATCGCCAGCAAAAATAACCGGGTTCATATTCGCTGCCGGGATGAGAAAATCATCCTGTAGGGTTTTCGTTACCGTTTCGGTTTTGGTCTGGCTACGTCCGGTCACAAAATAGATGCTATCGCCGCGCTTCACGTGCATCGCAATCAGCTGGCGCGCCACCTCTTTCGGCATGCTGAATTCATCCCAGCCGTTGTTCATTTTTTCCCAGAACTCCGGATTTTTCAGGTAATCATCGCTGCCGGGGGAATAGGTTTTCTGCCCGCGCCAGAAGCCCGGGCTGGAAAACAGGACGGTATCATCAATATCAAACCCGACGGCCATCGGCTGGCGCCCCAACAGGCTATTTTCAATCTGGGCCACGGAAACCCAATGGATCGGCGCCTGTTCGGCGAGTTTCGCCATATTGGTGCCCGTCCACAGCGGCTGCGGTGTGGAAGCGCGAGCAACGACGGAGCTATTTAGCGTGAACAGTAAGCAGACGGCCCCAAAGGCCAGGGTGATCTTGCGCATATTTTTCCCTAAATAATCGAATCGTTATAATTTTCAATAATGTGTACGCTTATTAATGCATCAAGACCTTACCCCCCGCTGGCGCGGATAGGAAGATTTTTCTGCTCTGATGTCATATAAAAAGAGAATGATCACACTTCAGGTAGGGAATTACCCGCGTCATGATTTGACGCGGGCAAAAAAGGTCAGGAAAAACTTATATTACAGCAGCAAATGCCTGCGCGACGCGCCGCACGTTGCCTGAATTCAGCCCGGCTACGCACATACGGCCGCTGGCGATCAGGTAGACACCGAACTCATCGCGCAGGCGGTCAACCTGGGCTGGGCTGAAACCGGTATAGCTAAACATGCCGCGCTGCTTAAGCAGGTAGTCAAAATCACCGCCCGGCACCGTCTCTTTCAGCACATTCACCAGCTCGTGACGCATGGCCAGAATACGGGTACGCATCTCTTCCACTTCCGCCAGCCATGAGGCTTTCAGCTCGCTGTCGCCCAGTACCGCCGCCACGACCTGCGCGCCAAAGTTCGGCGGGCTGGAGTAGTTGCGCCGTACGGTCGCTTTCAATTGCCCCAGTACACGACCCGCGGTTTCTGCATCTTCACAGACGATCGACAGTCCGCCCACGCGTTCACCATACAGGGAGAAGATTTTCGAGAAGGAGTTGCTCACCAGCAGCGGGATCCCGGCGCGCGCAATGGCGCGGATAGCGTAGGCATCCTCTTCCATGCCGGCGCCAAAGCCCTGATAGGCAATATCGAGGAAAGGAATTAAATGACGCGCTTTCAGCACCTCAACGACGTCGTCCCACTGCGCATTGCTGAGATCGGCTCCCGTTGGGTTATGGCAGCACGGATGCAGTAGCACGATATCGCGCTCCGGTAGCGATTTGAGTTTTTCCAGGAACGCCTCAAAACGCACGCCATTGGTTTTATCATCAAACCATGGGTAAGTACTTACTTCGAATCCAGCCCCTTCGAATATCGCGATATGGTTTTCCCACGTCGGATCGCTAACCCACACCTGCGAGCCCGAGAAGTAGCGTTTCAGGAAATCAGCGCCGACTTTCAGGGCGCCGGAGCCGCCCAACGTCTGAATGGAGGCCACGCGATGTTGCGCCAGTACCGGATGATCGGCACCGAACAACAGCGGCGCGATAGCGTGACGGTAGGCGTTCAGTCCTTCCATAGGTAAATAGATTGAGGCGCCGTGCGGCTGAGCATTAAGGCGCGCCTCCGCTTCGGCAACCGCCTGCAGCTGCGGAATAATGCCGTCTTCGTTGTAATAAAGACCGATGCTGAGGTTTACTTTGTCACTACGTGGATCGTCTTTAAAACGCTCCATCAGGGAGAGAATGGGATCGCCAGCGTAGGCGTCAACTTTCTGAAACACGTGATGTTTCTCCAGGTTTACATGAGGCAAGTCATAACACAATAAACTGGATGCGAAAGAAGATCGAGGGGATGTTGACCTTCTTTATTCCCTATAGCATAAAGCCTCATAAACTGGAGCAGCACGACGTAAAAAAGGATAAGGAATTTATGGATAGCCCCCCGATTGCGGACGTTGATTTTACAATGCTCTGGAAGGAAAGCGGTTATACGATAAAAAATTACGTTAAACCCGCCTCTGATAATCGATTTATAACGCCGCAGACAAGGACAAACGCCATGACTCCCGAGATATTACTATTGCGTGGGAAAATCAATCAACTTTCTGAAATTACTGAATATATTGAGTTAGAACTCACAGATAACCCTCAATGGGAAGCGCCGTCTGATACCAGCTATTTAAATGAAAAAGATTGGGCTGATCCCGATATTGTTGACAACGTCAGGGCGATGCAGGCCACCAATAAACTTATCAGTTGGTTTGGTGAGGATAATGAGGGGTACGTGGGACTATGGCGTGGTCCGGATAATATTCCTCTGGAGCAGGCACAGGTGGTACGTCTGGATTCAGAAGGGCAATATGAACTGGTAGCAGACACCATCGCAAACTATCTGGCAATCAGTTGTGACGAAGACGAATTCCCACATATCCGCCAGTTACTCACAACCGCCGGGTTTAGCGTGGCGAATTCAATCGATGAGATTTGGCAAAGCATTGATGACTCAATTGTTCAACCTAATGATTATCGTAACCGGCTTTATAACGACGCACGAATCCTACGCGGAGAAGACCCAATAGAATGAAGTGGCAGCCAGCAATTCTACGGAATAAGTCAGGATGGGCTGGTGGACCATGCCCCGGCAACGCTGCCAGGGCAAACGAGAAAGAACGTTAATCCACGTACTTCATCGACACCCGTGAAGTCAGGCGCGTAATAAGTTCGTAAGCACTTACTTTTGTGATTTCGGCAATACGTTCGACGGGTAAACCTTCGCCCCACAGCACGACCGCATCGCCAGCCTTATCCTGCGCTTCAGGCCCAAGATCGACGCAAATCATATCCATCGCCACGCGTCCGACAATCGGCACCTCACGCCCGTTAACCAGCACCGGCGTTCCGGACGGCGCGGCGCGCGGATAGCCATCGCCATAGCCCATCGCCACAACGCCTAAACGCGTATCGCGCTCGCTGATCCAGGTTCCGCCGTAGCCCACCGGCTCGCCGGCTTTATGCTCGCGGACCGCAATCAGGCTGGAGGTCAGGGACATCACCGGCTGGCAGCCAAAATCCGCGCCGGTGGATCCACCGTCGAGCGGCGACACGCCGTAGAGAATAATCCCCGGACGCGCCCAGTCGAAGTGCGACTGCGGCCACAGCAATATACCGCCGGATGCGGCGATAGAACGCAGCCCCGGTTTCCCTTCCGCGAAGGTGGTAAAGATATCCAGCTGACGTTCGGTCGCGCCGCACTCTGGCTCATCCGCACGGGCAAAATGGCTGACGATATTTACCGGCTGACGGACGTTTTTACACTGGCTCAGGCGCTGATAGAAGGCTTCGGCCTGTTCGGGCAGAACGCCTAATCGGTGCATTCCGGTATCCAGCTTCATCCATACGGTGATCGGTTCGGGTAAGTCGGCATCTTCCAGCGCCGCCAGCTGTTCCGGGCTGTGTACCGCAGTATGCAGACGCTGGGCGGAAATAATCGCCAGGTCAGCGGCCTCAAAGAACCCCTCCAGCAGCAGAATCGGCTGGGCGATACCGCCCGCGCGCAGGCGCAGGGCTTCTTCAAGACGGGCGACGCCAAAAGCATCGGCGTCCGGGAGCGTTCGCGCGGTCTCAAGAAGACCGTGTCCGTAGGCGTTCGCTTTCACCACCGCAACCAGTTTGCTGGCAGGCGCCAGTTCACGTAATCGTTGCAGGTTGTGTCGCAGAGCGCGGCGGTTAATGACTACAGTTGCCGCTTGCATTTGAATTCCTTAATAAAAGCATCTCCTAAATCCTTCGTGTTGCAGGAAGGCGACAAGCCTGAGAATCCCCGGGAGCTTAGTAAACTAAGTGACCGGGGTGAACAGGCGTAGTCAACGCATCTGCGGCATGAAGGATGACGGAGATTTATTCGTCGTCGTATTGTGGCCCAGCATAATTATCAAAACGCGACCACTGACCGTTAAACGTCAGGCGCACCGTCCCGATAGGACCGTTACGCTGTTTACCAATAATAATTTCGGCGATGCCTTTTAAGTCACTGTTTTCGTGGTAAACCTCATCACGGTAGATAAACATGATTAAGTCGGCATCCTGCTCAATGGAGCCAGATTCACGCAGGTCGGAGTTCACCGGGCGCTTATCCGCACGCTGTTCCAGGGAGCGGTTAAGCTGCGACAGCGCCACCACCGGCACCTGCAGCTCCTTCGCCAGCGCCTTGAGCGAGCGGGAAATTTCGGCGATTTCCAGCGTACGGTTATCGGAGAGCGACGGCACGCGCATCAGCTGCAGGTAGTCGATCATAATCAGGCCGATGCCGCCGTGCTCGCGGGCGATACGCCGCGCGCGTGAACGCACTTCCGTCGGCGTCAGGCCGGAGGAGTCATCAATATAGATGTTGCGTTTTTCCAGCAGAATCCCCATGGTGCCGGAAATGCGCGCCCAGTCTTCATCATCCAGCTGACCGGTTCGAATACGGGTCTGGTCAACTCGCGACAGCGAGGCCAGAGAACGCATCATAATCTGCTCCGAGGGCATCTCCAGACTGAAGATAAGCACCGGTTTATCCTGCAACATCGCCGCGTTTTCCACGAGGTTCATCGCAAACGTCGTTTTACCCATCGATGGACGCGCGGCGACAATAATCAGGTCCGACGGCTGAAGACCGGCGGTCTTTTTATTGAGATCGTCATAGCCGGTATTGACCCCGGTGACGCCGTCATGCGGCTGCTGGAAGAGCTGCTCAATTCGCGCCACGGTGGCGTCGAGCACGTCGGCGATATTCTTCGGCCCTTCATCTTTATTCGCGCGGCTTTCGGCGATTTTAAAGACCCGGGATTCGGCAAGGTCGAGCAGATCTTCGCTGGTGCGGCCCTGGGGATCGAAACCGGCTTCGGCGATTTCATTCGCCACCGAGATCATTTCGCGTACCACCGCGCGTTCGCGAACGATATCGGCATAAGCGCTGATGTTCGCCGCGCTTGGCGTATTTTTCGATAATTCCGCCAGGTAGGCGAATCCGCCGACGCTGTCCAGCTGCCCCTGACGCTCCAGCGATTCGGCGAGCGTAATCAGGTCGATCGGGCTGCCCGACTCCTGCAGGCGCGCCATTTCGGTGAAAATATGGCGATGCGGGCGAGTATAGAAATCTTCCGAAACAACGCGCTCGGCAACGTCGTCCCAGCGTTCGTTATCCAGCATTAAACCGCCCAACACCGACTGTTCCGCTTCAATCGAGTGCGGCGGGACCTTTAACCCATCGAGCTGATAATCTCGCTCGCGGGGTTCAGTCTGTGGTTTGTTGAAGGGTTTATTTCCTGCCATAGTGAATGGAGTTACCGAGATAGTGAATGGGTCGAAAGATTACCACATTTCTGGAGGAAGCATGGCAACACGAATTGAATTTCACCAGCACGGAGGGCCTGATGTTCTGCAAGCGTTGGAGTTCACGCCGAAAGATCCCGCAGAGCACGAAATTCAGGTAGAGAACAAGGCCATCGGCATCAACTACATTGATACCTATATCCGCAGCGGCCTCTATCCACCGCCGTCATTGCCGAGCAGCCTCGGCACCGAAGCCGCTGGCGTCGTGAGCAAAGTCGGTAACGGCGTAAAGCATATTAAAGCCGGCGACCGGGTGGTCTACGCGCAATCGGCGCTGGGGGCCTATAGCTCCGTGCATAATGTACCTGCCGATAAGGCCGCTATTTTACCGGACGCCATCTCTTTCGAGCAGGCGGCAGCGTCGTTCCTGAAAGGGCTCACGGTTTATTACCTGCTGCGTAAAACCTATGAGATCAAAGCAGGCGAGCCGTTCCTGTTCCACGCGGCGGCCGGCGGCGTCGGGCTCATCGCCTGTCAGTGGGCCAAAGCGCTGGGCGCTAAGCTGATCGGTACCGTCGGCAGCGCGCAAAAAGCCGAACGCGCTAAACAGGCCGGCGCCTGGCAGATCATTAACTATCGCGAAGAGAATATCGTCGAACGCCTGAAAGCGATCACCGACGGTAAGAAAGTTCAGGTGGTTTATGATTCCGTCGGTAAAGATACCTGGGAAGCGTCTCTTGATTGCCTGCAGCGCCGGGGGCTGATGGTGAGCTTCGGCAACTCTTCGGGCCCGGTGACCGGCGTGAATCTCGGCATTCTCAACCAGAAAGGTTCGCTGTACGTTACCCGCCCGTCGCTGCAGGGCTATATCACTACGCGCGAAGAGCTGACGGAGGCCAGCAACGAGCTGTTCTCGCTGATCGCCAGCGGGGTGATAAAAGTGGATGTTGCGGAGAGTCAGAAATATGCATTGAGCGATGCCCGCCGCGCGCATGAGGTGCTGGAAAGCCGGGCGACGCAGGGCTCGAGTTTGCTGTTGCCATAGTTATGGCTTTTCCCTAAATGAGCCGGGCTACAGGAAGAGGGTAAGTGAATGAATCCCCAGGAGCTGACAACAGTAAGCGACTGGGGTGAATGACAAATCTGTCAGAAACAAATTTGAACGCCGCAAAGCGACGGCCCGTAAGGGCGAGTCTCATGGATGAGACGAGTCACTCAGCAACCAACGCCCCTGCAGCCTGAAGTATGACGGGAGAAGAAGAAAAGTTTAGGGCTTCCCCCTGGGAAGCCCTTACTTTTTTTGTTCGGCTGTATGTAGGGTACAGCTCGATGAATTCGTTAACGCGCTAATAGTGACAGATTTAATAAGCAAAGCCTACGCTGTTTTATGCAAAAATCTTCAGGTTGTGACATACCGCTCAATACCTTAGTAACGCCAGCGGTTATTACCGCGATAACGGTTCCCGGTTGGCGATTTTATCGCCCGAATCACCCACACCACGACTACGGCCAGCAGCAGCCAGGGCAGCAGCTTAATCATTAACGCAAACAAACCACCGACAAACATCAGCGCGGTCGCGACCACAATCGCGGCAATAATTCCCAGCAGTGAAACGCCGGTGACCAACAGCATGACAAAAAAGCCAATAACAAATAAGAGTTCCAGCATCGTCTTTCCCCTAAAGAAATGTAATCTACCTTGCTGGATATTACAAAAATCATGCCAAATATAAGTTATTGAATAAAAACAAAAACGCCCGACATGTCAGGTGCCAGGCGTGGTGAATTTGACCAGATTTTAGCGAAAAACTAACGCTTGTCGGCAACCAGTTTCAGCGCCTGTTCCAGTACGTTGATGTCCGCCCCGGCTTTATGCGCATTTTCGCTCAGATAGCGACGCCACTGGCGCGCGCCGGGAATGCCCTGGAAGAGCCCCAGCATATGACGCGTTACGTGCCCCAGGTAGGTTCCGTTACTCAGTTCGCGTTCGATATAGGGATACATCGCCCGGACCACGGAAACCGGGTCAGCATCGACGCCTTCCACGCCGAAAATCTCCCGATCCACCGAGGCCAGAATACCCGGATTCTGATAGGCCTCACGGCCTACCATCACGCCGTCCATATGCTCAAGATGCTCCTTTGCCTCTTCCAGCGACTTAATACCGCCGTTGATCGCCATGGTCAGATGCGGGAAATCGCGCTTAAGCTGGTAAACGCGTGGATAGTCCAGCGGCGGGATCTCGCGGTTCTCTTTGGGGCTCAGGCCTGAAAGCCAGGCTTTACGCGCGTGGATGATGAACATCTCGCATTCGCCTTTCCCGGATACCGTTTCGATAAAATCGCACAGAAACTCATAGCTGTCCTGGTCGTCAATGCCGATACGGGTTTTTACCGTAACCGGGATCGACACGACGTCGCGCATCGCTTTAATACAGTCAGCCACCAGCTGCGCGTTCCCCATCAGGCAGGCGCCAAACATACCGTTCTGTACGCGATCGGACGGACAGCCGACGTTGAGGTTAATTTCATCATAGCCGCGCGCCTGCGCCAGCTTTGCGCAGTGCGCCAGCGCAGCCGGATCGCTGCCGCCGAGCTGCAGGGCGACCGGATGCTCTTCTTCGCTGTAGGCCAGATAGTCGCCCTTACCGTGAATAATCGCACCGGTGGTCACCATTTCGGTATACAGCAGCGTGTGGCGCGACAGCTGACGCAGAAAATAACGGCAGTGTCTGTCGGTCCAGTCGAGCATGGGCGCGATGGAAAAACGGTGGGCAGCAAAAGCAGTAGGCGTTGATTCTGACATCATGGCGAATAAATAAGCATCCGGGTAAAAAGGGGCGCTACTATAGCACAAAGATAAACCACTGGCGCATAGCGTCGGCGCGCCCCCTTTCCATCCCGCAATAAACGCTATTTTTTCCGCGGCTTGCCGTCGTGAGGGCCGAAAAACTGCGGCGGATGGTCAACCCAGCGATCCTGACGCGTAGCGGCATAGCCGGGGTTAAGCGGATAGTAGATACGATTAAATTTCTTGTTTGCCTCACCAACGACTAACAGGCGGACCTCCTGTTCGGTGTTATTGAGGAACGTGTGGCAAATACCGGTTCCGGCAGGAAAACCGACGCTATCCCCCGGCTCCAGCTTCCACAGGTAGCCGTTAATCCACACTTCCGGATAGCCTTCCAGCACGTAGATAAACTCTTCTTCGTCGCTTTCCGCATGTGGATAAGAAGTGCGGCGCCCGGGCGGCAGGCGCTCATGGTGGATCCCCAGGCGATTGAGCCGCAGACCGCGCGCCAGCGGCGCACCGATGGAGAAAAGCTCGGTACTGTCAGGGTAGGTGGAATCATCCGCCCCTTCCAGTTCACGCCAGTGTCGAATGCAATCAGGTCGTTTCATCGTTTTCTCCCGAAAATGAGATGCATCAGGTATAGCATAAGGGGGCAAGCCAGAGCGACCCCAGGAGCGTGACGGCTGGGACGAATTGACGCTGCCAAAGCGTATGTGACGCGAAGTGTGACGGGTATAGTCCGCCGGGTCTCGGCGTTTCATCGGTATCGTGATAAAGTAACAGTTTGAGATTCACGCAACCAGAGGACGCTCATGGATAAGACCACTTCGCAACAAATGTTAGCGCATGCTGAAAAGCTCTGCGCGCAGCGTGGCGTTCGCCTGACCCCGCAGCGCCTCGAAGTATTGCGTTTGATGAGCCTGCAGCAAGGGGCAATCAGCGCCTACGACCTGCTCGATCTCCTTCGTGAAAAAGAGCCCCAGGCTAAACCGCCGACCGTCTATCGGGCGCTGGAGTTTTTACTGGAGCAGGGGTTCGCGCATAAGGTGGAATCGACCAATAGCTACGTGCTGTGCCACCTTTTCGATCAGCCAACCCACAGCTCAGCGATGTTTATTTGCGACCGCTGCGGCGGCGTGAAAGAAGAGTGCGCGGAAGGCGTCGAAGATATAATGCATACGCTGGCGGCAAGAATGGGATTCGCGCTGCGCCACAACGTCATTGAAGCTCACGGCCTCTGCGCTGCCTGCGTCGAGGTCGAATCCTGCAGTACGCCGGGCCACTGTCATCACGACCATACCATCCAGATAAAAAAGAAAGCCCGCTGAGGCGTTAGCCGCAGCGGGAATCAAGGGTAGCAGTACCTCCATGTACCGATCGTGCAGGCAATAACAGTGGGTTAAAACACGACGTTTTCGCTACCAGCGGTAGTCGTTTTTGGTTTCCCAATCGGTCACTTCTTTGTCTGCCTGGTCTTTTTCATATCCATAACGTTCCTGGATTTTACCGACCAGCTGGTCACGCTTACCCTCAATGACGGTCATGTCATCATCAGTCAGCTTGCCCCATTTCTCTTTCGCTTTACCTTTGAACTGTTTCCAGTTACCGCCGATTTCGTCTTTATTCATCATGCATTCCTCATCGTTCGGTTATCGTTCGGTGAATGAACAGCCCGCTGTGTTTCGGACATGACTTAACTATAGATGAGTATTCTGAGTAAGATTTATTATTCGGAATCTTTAACCATCAGATGTACTAAATGCACTACGAAAACCAGGTTCCGCGCCGCCAGTGCCGCCGCCAGATCGCTGCCAGGGAAGCGCCGCGCAGAGCGAGAAAGACCGTCAGCGCCAGCCACAGTCCATGGTTACCGAGCGTGGGTACCGTCAACAGCGTCAGGGCAAACCCCGCCGCCGCCACCGCCATGCTGTTACGCATCTCCGCACCGCGCGTCGCACCGATAAACATGCCGTCCAGCAGGTAGCACCAGACGCCAATGACCGGCAGAATCATCTGCCAGACCAGATAGCGGTCGGCCAGCTGCTGCAGGGAAGGCAGCGAGGTCAGCAACGCAATAATCTGTTCGCCGGCAAGTCCGTAAATCAGCGCAAACGCCAGCGCCACTATCCCTGACTGGCGGCAAGCCGCATGCCAGACAGCCAGCAGCCGGCTATCGTCGCGCGCGCCGTAGGCCTGCCCGGAGTGCGCCTCAACGGCGTAGGCAAAACCGTCCAGCGCGTAGGCGGTAAAGGTCAGCATCGTCATGAGAACCGCATTGACCGCGACGACATCGGCGCCGAGGCGAGCGCCAAATACCGTTACCGCACCGAAGCAGAGCTGTAGCAGCAGCGAACGCAGCATGATGTCGCGATTCAGCGCCAGCAGGCGACGTATATCGCCGCGCCAGGCGTTTTTTAGCATTAACAGGGAAACGCCGCGCAGCGCCAGCACGCGCCTTGCCATCAGCAGGCCGATAAAGAAAGTGGCGTATTCTGCCGTGACCGTTGCCAGCGCCGCCCCCTGCACGTTCATATGCAGGCCCATCACCAGCCATACATCGAGCACAATGTTAAGAACATTGCCGACCACCAGCAGGATCACCGGCGCTCTGGCGTACTGCACGCCCAGCAGCCAGCCCAGCAGGACCAGGTTCGCCAGCGATGCCGGCGCGCTTAGCCAGCGGATCTCAAGGAAGCGTCTGGCCTGTTCGAGCACGGCTTCGCTGCCGCCGACGATGTGCAGCGCCAGGTCGATCAACGGCATCCGCAAGAGCACAATGGCCGCCCCGGCGGCCAGCGCCAGGCACAGCGGCTGCACCAGCGCACGCGCCAGACGCTGCGGATCTTTAGCGCCGTACGCCTGGGCCGTCAGCCCAGTGGTACTCATTCGCAGGAACAACAGCAGCATAAAGAGGAAGCTGGTTGCCGTTGCGCCAACCGCCACGCCCCCCAGATAAACCGGGCTATCGAGATGACCAATAACGGCGGTGTCCACCAGCCCGAGCAGCGGAACGGTGATATTGGAGAAGATCATGGGCAGCGCTAAGCGCCACAGGGCTTTGTCGGCGGCGTTAAAAAACATGGAGAGAGTGCCAAAAAGAGGAAAAACGACGCAGCATCATGCATCAGATGATGCCGCGAGAGGAAGAGTTTACTGCCAGTTGCCGTTGCGAATAACGCCGACGGCCAGGCCTTCAATGGTGAAACTTTGTTGACGAAGATCCACCACGATTGGCGAAAATTCGCTATTTTCCGGCAGCAGTTCGACGACGTTACCCTGCTTTTTCAGGCGCTTTACGGTCACTTCTTCGTCGATACGCGCCACAACTACCTGACCGTTACGCACATCCTGAGTTTTATGGACTGCCAGCAGGTCGCCATCAAGAATGCCGATGTCTTTCATCGACATACCACTGACGCGCAGCAGAAAATCGGCATTCGGTTTAAACATGGCCGGATCGACCTGATAGTGGCCTTCAATATGCTGCTGGGCCAGCAGCGGTTCCCCTGCTGCTACGCGGCCAATAAGCGGCAGGCCCGTTTCTTCTTCCGTCAGCAGACGAATACCGCGGGAGGCGCCGGAAACGATTTCGATTGCGCCTTTACGCGCCAGCGCTTTCAGGTGCTCTTCCGCCGCGTTTGGGGAACGGAACCCCAAGCGCTGAGCAATCTCCGCACGCGTCGGCGGCATGCCCGTCTGGCTGATATGATCCCGAATGAGATCAAACACCTCTTGCTGCCTGGTCGTTAACGCTTTCATTCCGCCCCCTGGGTGTATATACAGTTATGCTGTGAGTATATACAGCTAACGGTGATTTTGGAACCACATTTCACACAAAAATCAGGAGTTTCTTTTCGTTTTGCGAGCCGCTACGACAGGAGTTAGCGGTAATTTGCCCATAAAAGGGTTCCCCAGGTGATCAGCGCGATGACAATCGCCAGCAAAACCGCCGCAGAGCCCATGTCTTTCGCGCGCCCGGAAAGCTCATGATGCTCAGGGCCTATACGGTCCACGACCGCTTCAATCGCGCTGTTGATAATTTCAACTATCATCACTATCAGGACCGAGCCAATTAACAGCACCCGGGTAATGGCATCGACGTCTAACCAGCAGGCAATCACCACGGCAATGATGGCCGCGATGCCTTCCTGACGAAATGCGGCCTCGTTGACCCATGCCGCCCGGAATCCTTTCCAGGAATACCCTGCCGCTTTAATAATTCGGGTTAACCCAGTGGTATTATTGGCCATCAAACAAACCTTTTTATGTAAATGACGTCAATGAGTGTACGCGTTTGCCGCGTTACAACGGAAATTTTGCGCACTTTCTGTTATTCTTGCGGCGCATTTGCATGATTAACCAGAGGCTTCACATCGTCTATGTCTGGCTGGCAACGAATTTACTATAAATTACTGAATTTACCATTAAGGGCGCTGGTAAAAAGCAAGTCGATTCCGGCACAACCTGCTCAGGAGTTAGGCCTGGATACCTCGCGGCCCATTATGTACGTCCTGCCCTACAATTCGAAGGCGGACCTGCTGACGCTGCGCGCGCAATGTCTGGAGCATGAGTTACCGGACCCGCTGGAGCCGCTGGAGATCGACGGCGCCCTGCTTCCGCGCTACGT
This sequence comes from Klebsiella sp. CN_Kp066, assembly GCF_040065135.1. Classification (NCBI taxonomy): domain Bacteria; kingdom Pseudomonadati; phylum Pseudomonadota; class Gammaproteobacteria; order Enterobacterales; family Enterobacteriaceae; genus Klebsiella; species Klebsiella sp. CN_Kp066. The sequence goes on from NZ_JBEAIU010000052.1 coordinate 80,744, forward strand.
ATTTATCCACGGCGGACCGCGCGTATTCACCTATTACACGCCGAAAGAAGAGTCTATCAAGCTCTTTCACGACTATCTGGATTTGCACCGTAATCACCCCGATCTTGATGTGCAAATGGTGCCAGTCTCGGTGATGTTCGGTCGCGCGCCGGGGCGTGAAAAAGGCGAGGTTAACCCGCCTCTGCGCATGCTCAACGGCATTCAGAAATTCTTCGCCGTTCTGTGGCTGGGCCGCGACAGCTTTGTGCGTTTCTCGCCTTCGGTCTCGCTGCGTAAAATGGCGGACGAACACGGCACCGATAAAACTATCGCTCAGAAGCTGGCCCGCGTGGCGCGTATGCACTTCGCCCGTCAGCGTCTGGCGGCGGTCGGTCCGCGCCTGCCTGCGCGCCAGGATCTGTTCAATAAACTGCTGGCGTCGAAAGCCATTGCCCGTGCGGTAGAAGACGAAGCGCGCAGCAAGAAAATTTCTCATGAAAAGGCGCAGCAAAACGCTATCGCCCTGATGGAAGAGATCGCCGCGAACTTCTCCTACGAGATGATTCGCCTGACAGACCGCGTGCTGGGCTTTACCTGGAACCGTCTGTATCAGGGCATTAACGTGCATAACGCCGAGCGCGTGCGCCAGCTGGCGCACGAAGGCCACGAGATCGTTTATGTCCCGTGCCACCGCAGCCATATGGATTATCTGCTGCTCTCGTACGTGATTTATCATCAGGGCCTGGTTCCGCCGCATATCGCCGCCGGTATCAACCTGAACTTCTGGCCTGCCGGGCCGATTTTCCGTCGCGGCGGCGCTTTCTTCATTCGCCGTACGTTCAAAGGCAATAAGCTCTATTCGACGGTATTCCGCGAATACCTCGGCGAGCTGTTCAGCCGCGGCTACTCCGTCGAATACTTCGTTGAGGGCGGCCGCTCTCGTACCGGACGCCTGCTGGATCCGAAAACCGGTACCCTGTCGATGACCATTCAGGCGATGCTGCGCGGCGGTAATCGTCCCATCACCCTGGTGCCAATCTACATCGGCTACGAGCACGTGATGGAGGTTGGTACCTACGCTAAAGAGCTGCGCGGAGCGACAAAAGAGAAAGAGAACCTGCCGCAGATGCTGCGCGGCTTAAGCAAGCTGCGTAATCTCGGCCAGGGCTACGTTAACTTCGGCGAACCGCTGCCGCTGATGGCCTACCTGAATCAACATGTGCCGGACTGGCGCGAGTCGATCGATCCTATCGAAGCCGTTCGCCCCTCCTGGCTGACGCCGACGGTAAATAACATCGCCTCAGACCTGATGGTACGCATTAACAATGCCGGTGCGGCCAACGCCATGAACCTGTGCTGTACGGCGCTGCTGGCATCGCGTCAGCGTTCCCTGACCCGCGAGCAGCTTACCGAACAGCTGGAGTGCTACCTCGCCCTGCTGCGCAACGTGCCGTACTCTGCGGACGCGACCACGCCTACGGCGTCTGCCAGCGAGCTTATCGACCACGCGCTGCAGATGAACAAGTTCGAAGTCGAGAAAGACACGATCGGCGATATCATCATTCTGCCGCGCGAGCAGGCCGTCCTGATGACCTATTACCGCAACAACATCGCCCATATGCTGGTGATGCCGTCACTGTTAGCCGCCATCGTCACTCAGCATCGTCGTATTACCCGCAGCGAAATATTGCGTCACGTCGAGATGTTCTATCCGTTCCTCAAGGCCGAGTTGTTCCTGCGCTGGGAAAAAGCGGAGCTGGCGGGCGTCGTCGATGCGCTGATTGCCGAGATGCAGCGTCAGGGGCTTATCGCCGTGAATGACGATGAGGTGAGCGTCAATCCGTCTCATGCCCGTTCCCTGCAGCTGCTGGCCGCAGGCGCGCGCGAAACGCTGCAGCGCTACGCCATCACCTTCTGGCTGCTGAGCGCCAACCCGTCAATCAACCGCAGTTCGCTGGAAAAAGAGAGCCGTACCGTGGCGCAGCGCCTGTCCGTTCTGCACGGTATCAATGCGCCGGAGTTCTTCGATAAGGCGGTATTCAGCACGCTGGTACTGACCCTGCGCGACGAAGGCTATATCAGCGATACCGGAGATGCCGAGCCGGAAGAGACGTTGAAGATCTACCGTATGCTGGCGGATCTGATTACTTCTGATGTGCGTTTGACGATTGAAAGCGTTACCCAGGATGAAGCGTAACGTTTAAAGCGATATCCCGGCTTGCGCCGGGCTACCAGACCCTGCGGTTTAGTAGCCCGGCTAAAGCTTTTACGGCGCCAGCCGGGGAACCCCGCCACATTTACTGCATATACCCCATCGCCAGGCCGAGAAACAGTACCAGCCCCACGTAGTTATTATTCATAAATGCCTTAAAGCAGCTATCGCGTTCGCGTTTAAATATCAGCTTTTGCTGCCAGACAAACAGCGCCGCGGCAATAAACAACGACCAGTAATATTCCCAGCCCAGCCCGCTCAGCCAGCCTACTGCCGCCATCAGACCCAGTACCGCCACCTGTAAAATACCGATGATTAAGCGATCGTTGTCGCCAAACAGAATCGCCGTCGATTTGATACCGATTTTGACGTCATCATCACGATCGACCATCGCATACTGGGTATCGTAGGCCACCGCCCACAGGATGTTGGCGAGGAACATCAGCCAGCAGCTGAGCGGCAGCGATTCGCTTACCGCCGAAAAGGCCATCGGGATCGACCAGCCAAATGCCGCGCCCAGCACCACCTGCGGCAAGTGGGTGTAGCGTTTCATAAATGGATAGACCCATGCCAGCGCCAGCGCCGCTATCGACAGCAGAATGGTCATGGTGTTCAGGGTCAGCACCAGCAGGAAAGAAAGCAGCACCAGCACGACAAACAGCGTTCGCGCCTCCTTTTCGCTGACGTCGCCGCTCGGCAGCGGACGGCGGGCCGTCCGTTTAACGTGGCCGTCAAATTTACGATCGGCATAATCATTGACCACGCAGCCTGCGGCGCGCATTAACCAGACGCCGGCAACAAACACGGCGAGGATCCACAGCGGCGGTATCCCCGGCGTGGCCACCCACAGCGCCCACAGCGTCGGCCACAGCAGCAGCAGCGCGCCGATCGGTTTGTCAGTACGCATCAGGCGGTGAAACGCCAACAGCTTGTTCTGCGTCAGACTCCACTCCATTTCATTTTCCTCTCAATACAACGGCGATGCAGGCAAAAACAGCTCCGTCAGCAGCAGCGGTTTGCCGCTCAACCGGAGGCGGGAACGACGCCCCCAAAGCTCTGCATTACGACCAATTTCAATAAAATCGCGGGTTAGCGTCGATGACGTGAAGAGATAGCGGCCCAGCGGCGTTTGTCCCAGCTGTTGCAGCGCCAGTTCGGGGCCGCTCAGCGTCGACTCCGGCACGATAGTTCGGCCAGCAAGCCAGGGTTCGCCATTAGCGCAAAGGATAATTTCCCGCAGCCAGTAGCGGGATTCGACGGGTAACAGAGGCGCTTCATCTGCCAGCGCTTCGCGTCCAACAAAACCTTCGTTAACCATGATGACGCTGACTCGCTTCCCCTGTTGCTCAAAGCGTTTGGTCATTGAGTCTTCCAGCAATAGCCAGTCGCGCAGATGCGCGTCCAGCGGGGGCATTGCGGCAAAATAACGCAGCGCACGCAGTTGCGTAAGCGCAGGATGTGGCATGCCTGAATCTCCGGTACAAAACGTAAAGGTATTGTATCGCAGAATGGGACATCGGGGGCGGGCAAACGTCAATATACGATCATCCGCGCAACAGCCCTGCAACAGAAGCTGCCGCGCGATAAAAAAAAGTGCGCCCTGACGGACGCACCTAAAGGCTGTGCCTAAACATCAGCATTGTGGGGAGACGGTCACCCCTTGCCTTTTACACTGCTGATAAAGGTGGAACGAGCAGATTTCGAGCCAAGACGTTCAGCTTCGTTCATCAATTTCAGGGCCTTGTCGATATCGCCTTTCGCAACCGCCTGCTTAATGCCGTTATTGAAGTAGGTTTCGGTATCATCAAGCATCGGTTCGGTTTTCGCCGCTGGAGCCGGGGCCGGGGCGGCGACCGGCGCGCTATAGGCAGGAGCAGCGGTATTACCGACGGTAACAGGCCCCGGACCAGACGAACCGAACAGCGGGCCAACCAGCACGCTGGAGCCGGTAGAGGTTTTTACCTTCAGGCTGATGGTACCGTCCGTGACGTGTTTCGCGATGGGATCCGGAATATCCGGCACCGCATTGCCGGTGCCTTTGGCGTATGCCTTCGCCGGATCGATTAATTTAGTGGTCTGCTGTAAATCCTGCGGCGTGGTAAAGACCAGCACATAAATTTTCTGCTGTCCCAGCGCCGGAGTCAGGCGCATTACGCCCTCCAGACGATCTGAGCTCATCACGCCCGGTTCAAGATAAGTAAAGTAGCTGCTGGGGAAGAATGCAGATGGCGTCATATTCTGATCAAGAATCAGCACGTTCGGTGCATATACCGCAGCTTGTTTTTCCACTTCGCTGGTTAACGTAATATTGAGCTCGCCAATATTCGCCGGAACGCTGTATGCGGCGACCGGACCACTGATTCCGGGGACATTGAGCGTCTGCCCGGCCACGGCGAGCTTTGTGGTTTGCGTTTTGGATTGATCGACCGGCGTCCAGGTGAGCTGCTGCAACGCGGAGGCCGGAATCGACGGCGCGGCAGAGGTGTTCTGCGGCACGAAATTAACATCAGCAAAACTGACTGCGGGTACGCAGGCCATCAGGCCGACGGACAGGCAGAGGGCAACGAGACTTTTCTTCATTTTCATTGTTATCACCTCAATTCCGATGGCCGAGCGGTAGCCAGGCAATAGCGCGCTGGGCCTAAGATAGAGGGGCTTGCGCCCCTCTTTTAGTTACGAACGGTCAGGCTCGATTACCACCAGATTTCCATCTGGGCACCGAAGGTCCACTCGTCGCTATCGCCACGGCTAAAGGTTTTAGCACTGGTGTCGTTATACGCTACGCCGCTATCGTTATAGCCCCATTTCTCATCCCATTTGGCGTACGTTGCGAATACGCGGATTGCCGGACGGGACCAGATGCTGTCACCAGCCTGCCACTGCTGGGCCAGGGTCACTTTATACTGGCTGTTACGATCGCTGGTGCGTTGAGATTTGACGTTGTCGTAGCCGATTTCCATCAGGGTGCTCATGATAGGCGTCCACTTGTACATTGGACGAACGCCGACGGTCCACCACTGGGTACCATTGTTGTTGTCGCGGTCGATATCCTGGTACATACCGACGTACATCAGATCCCAGCTATCGCCGAGAGAGATCGCACCGTGGTCCAGCACGCGCCACATAGATCCATCGTTATTAATGCTGCCACCCTGCGGAACACCTTTACCGCTGGAGGTCATAGAGTCAGTTGCATACTGCAGAACAAATTTGTTAAAGCCTTTCAGCATGCTCTGAGTATGCTCAGCGGTAAGCATCCAGCCATCTTTGGAAGCGCCCGGCTGCAGAGAATAATCATCAGGGATGTTAGTGTGGCCGTAGTCAACGCCCAGCTCCAGCGTGCCGCCCGGGTTAGTTTCCAGACCGGCTAAACGCACGTCGAATACATCGTTCGGCACGATATTGTCGTAAACGCGATTACCGAACTGGTCGCGATCGGCGAAGGTACCGGAGCCGCCTGATTCAGAAGAACGCGTTGCTGCCAGAGAGAGTTTACCGAAGCCCAGATCGATGTTTTCAATACCCGCACCAGGACCAGAAATATCCCAGTAGTAGAAGTCGATCATATGAACGTCATGACGCTGGTAGAAGCGCTTACCGGCCCAGATGGTGGAACCTGGCAACCATTCGATCAGGTTTTTACCCTGCACGTTAGCTTCACGGAATGCCGGACTGGTGGATTCCCAGTCGTTCTGCTGCGACACAGAGTAGGCGACGTTAGTATCGAAGTAGAAGCTCTTATCACCTTCTTTCCAGACTTCCTGGCCCAGTTTCAGTTCCGCATAGGTTTCACATTCGTTACCAAGACGGTATTTGCTTTGAGCACCGGTTGCCTGGAAGCACTGTTGCTCACCGCCGCTGCCGGTCCAGCCGATACCAGAACGAGCATAGCCGTGGAAATCAACGGCCAGCGCCTGAGCAGACATAACGCCTGCCGCAACGGCGACCGCCAGTGGAAGTTTGCGCAGAGTAATCATCATTCTATCTCCTGAGATCATTGCTTTTCTTTGAACGCTTCGCCTGTTGTTGCGCCTGTTTATCGACGCTGCAGGGTGCACGTTTTTTTTAATGGGAAGCCTTACACGCCCGGCTCTTTATGCAGCCGACGACAAGCGGTGCCATCCTCACGGAATAAATGGCAACGCTCCGGCGGCAAACCGATGGCGAATGTGGCTCCCTCTTCTACCAGCACCACGTCGTTCTGGCGGTAAACCAGGTTCTGACGGATGGATGGGATCTGAATATGAATTTGCGTTTCGTGGCCGAGCTGTTCGACCACCTGGACTTCACCTTCGAGGGTGACGTCGGCAATATCGCTGGGCAGCAGATGCTCCGGACGGATACCTAAAGACATGTTGGCGCCAACCTGAACGCGGGCGCTGTCCACCGGCAGCCAGACCTGCTGGCGGTTCGGCAGCTCCACCTGCACCTGCTCAATGGCGGTAGCGGTGACTTTGACCGGCAGGAAATTCATCTTCGGCGAGCCAATAAAGCCCGCGACGAAACGGTCCGCCGGGTAGTGATAGAGTTCGAGAGGCTTCCCGACCTGCGCGACGCGACCGGCATCCAGCACCACAATCTTGTCGGCCAGCGTCATCGCTTCGACCTGGTCGTGGGTCACGTAAATCATCGTACGGCCAAGGCGTTTATGCAGACGGGATATTTCAATACGCATCTGTACGCGCAGCGCGGCGTCAAGGTTTGAGAGCGGTTCATCCAGCAGGAAAACGCGCGGTTCAGCCACCAGGGTACGGCCAATCGCCACGCGCTGGCGCTGGCCGCCAGAAAGCGCTTTCGGTTTACGTTCCAGCAGATGGGCAAGCTGCAGAACTTCCGCCACCTGGGTCACGCGCTGGTTGATCAGTTCTTTTTTGGCGCCGGCCAGCTTAAGGCCGAAAGACATGTTTTCCGCGACGGAAAGGTGGGGGTAAAGCGCATAAGATTGAAACACCATCCCGATACCGCGCTCGGCGGGCGGAACATCATTCATTCGGGTATCGCCAATCAGCAGATCGCCGCTGGTCACCGTTTCCAGCCCGGCAATCATACGCAGCAGGGTGGATTTGCCGCAGCCTGATGGCCCAACAAACACGACGAACTCCCCATCCTGGATTTCGAGATTAATATCTTTCGATACCACCACGTCACCCCAGGCTTTCGTTACATTTCGCAGCTGTACGCTCGCCATGCCCTTCTCCCTTCGTTACAACCTGTCACTTAACGACACATTCAAGATGGGCTGACTATGCGGCATTCATAAGTGGGGTAAATCCTCCACCCCCCGGCTTTTTTATGGGGGAGGAGGCGGGAGGATGAGAGATGACGTCTCGCCGCCGGGGGGGACGGGCGGATGCCGATTTCGTGATGTCGCCTGCAAAATTGGCCGCCTTTTTATGTGCGCCAGGACTCATAACCGGCATTTCTGCAATGGAGATCACACAAACGGAGGATGGGGCGTAGACATGGGGAGGATGGAAAGAGGTTGTTAAAAAAGGAAACTCATCATCGTTAAGCCACTCAAGTGTATCCACGAGCACATCACCAAATAGGACGGGTATATGAAAATCAAAACTGGCGCTCGCATCCTCGCGCTGTCTGCATTGACCACGATGATGTTTTCCGCCTCTGCCCTCGCAAAAATTGAAGAAGGTAAGCTGGTTATCTGGATTAACGGCGACAAAGGCTACAATGGCCTCGCTGAAGTGGGTAAAAAGTTTGAGAAAGACACCGGCATCAAAGTCTCCGTAGAACATCCGGACAAGCTGGAAGAGAAGTTCCCGCAGGTTGCCGCGACCGGCGACGGCCCTGACATCATTTTCTGGGCTCACGACCGCTTCGGCGGCTACGCACAGTCCGGTCTGCTGGCGGAAATCACCCCGGATAAAGCTTTCCAGGACAAACTCTATCCGTTCACCTGGGATGCGGTTCGCTACAACGGCAAGCTGATTGCCTACCCGGTTGCCGTCGAAGCGCTGTCGCTGATCTATAACAAAGACCTGGTAGCGAACCCGCCGAAAACCTGGGAAGAGATCCCGGCGCTGGATAAAGAACTGAAAGCGAAAGGTAAGAGCGCGCTGATGTTCAACCTGCAAGAACCGTACTTCACCTGGCCGCTGATTGCTGCCGACGGCGGTTACGCGTTCAAGTTTGAAAACGGTAAGTACGACGTGAAAGACGTGGGCGTAGATAGCGCTGGCGCGAAAGCGGGCCTGACCTTCCTGGTCGACCTGATCAAGAACAAACATATGAACGCCGACACCGACTACTCCATCGCGGAAGCGGCCTTCAACAAAGGCGAAACTGCGATGACCATCAACGGTCCGTGGGCGTGGTCTAACATCGATAAGAGCAAGGTTAACTACGGCGTTACCCTGCTGCCAACCTTTAAAGGTAATGCGTCCAAGCCGTTCGTTGGCGTACTCAGCGCCGGTATTAACGCCGCCAGCCCGAACAAAGAACTGGCGAAAGAGTTCCTCGAAAACTATCTGATGACCGACCAGGGTCTGGATGAAGTTAACAAGGACAAACCGCTGGGCGCGGTTGCGCTGAAATCCTTCCAGGAAAAACTGGAAAAAGATCCGCGTATCGCCGCCACCATGGCTAACGCCCAGAAAGGTGAAATCATGCCGAACATCCCGCAGATGTCCGCCTTCTGGTATGCCGTTCGTACCGCAGTTATCAACGCCGCTAGCGGTCGCCAGACCGTCGATGCCGCCCTGAAAGACGCGCAGGCTCGTATCACCAAGTAATACGGTTTCCCTTATTCCTTAGGGAGTAAGGTTTGTTGAATACGTTGTTACACGAAATCTTTCGCGCTACATCGAGGCGGCAAGGATGCAAATCCCCAGGCGCTTACATCCGTAAGTGACTGGGATGCGTATCCGCAGCCAACAAAGAGGTAGCGCGAAGGATAAAGTGTAAAGAGGATGATCCCCATGGATGTCGTGAAAAAGAAACACTGGTGGCAAAGTCCGCAGCTCACATGGTCTGTGATCGGCTTGCTGTGCCTGCTGGTGGGTTACCTTGTTGTTTTGATGTACGCCCAGGGGGAGTACCTGTTTGCCATCATGACGCTGATTTTAAGCTCGGTTGGCCTGTATATTTTTTCCAATCGCAAGGCCTATGCCTGGCGCTATGTTTACCCGGGTCTCGCCGGGATGGGGCTGTTCGTCCTGTTCCCGCTGATCTGCACTATCGCTATCGCTTTCACCAACTACAGCAGTACTAACCAGCTTACCTTTGAACGCGCCCAACAGGTGCTGATGGACCGTTCCTTCCAGGCGGGTAAATCCTACAACTTCGCGCTTTATCCGGCGGGAGATGAGTGGAAGCTGGCGCTGACCGATGGCGAGAGCGGCAAAAACTATCTTTCCGACGCTTTTAAATTCGGCGGCGAACAGAAGCTGGCGTTAAAAGAGGCTGATGCCCTGCCGGAAGGCGAACGCGCCACCCTGCGCGTGATTACGCAAAACCGCACCGCCCTGAACCAGCTGACCGCCGTCCTGCCGGATGAGAGCAAAGTCATTATGAGCTCCCTGCGTCAGTTCTCCGGCACCCAGCCGCTGTACGCGCTGGCCAATGACGGTACGCTGACCAACAACCAGAGCGGCGTGAAATATCGGCCGAACGCCGAGGTCGGTTTCTATCAGGCGATTAACGCCGACGGCAGCTGGGGCAGCGAAAAGCTCAGCCCGGGCTACACCGTGACCATCGGCTGGGATAACTTCACCCGCGTGTTCCAGGATGAAGGTATCCAGAAACCGTTCTTCGCGATTTTCGTCTGGACGGTGGTCTTCTCTGTTCTGACCGTGATTCTCACCGTTGCGGTCGGCATGGTGCTCGCCTGTCTCGTCCAGTGGGAAGCCCTGAAAGGCAAAGCGATTTATCGCGTACTGCTGATTCTGCCTTATGCCGTACCGTCGTTTATCTCAATTCTGATCTTCAAAGGGCTGTTCAACCAGAGCTTTGGTGAGATCAACATGATGCTCAGCGCGCTGTTCGGCATCAAGCCGGCCTGGTTTAGCGACCCGACTACCGCGCGCACCATGATTATCATCGTCAACACCTGGCTGGGCTATCCGTACATGATGATCCTGTGCATGGGCCTGCTGAAAGCGATTCCTGACGATTTATATGAAGCCTCGGCAATGGATGGCGCCACGCCGTTCCAGAACTTCTTCAAAATTACGCTGCCGCTGCTGATCAAGCCGCTGACGCCGCTGATGATCGCCAGCTTCGCCTTTAACTTTAACAATTTCGTGCTGATTCAGCTGTTGACCAACGGCGGGCCGGACCGGCTCGGCACCACCACGCCGGCGGGCTACACCGACCTTTTGGTGAGCTATACCTATCGCATCGCCTTTGAAGGCGGCGGCGGGCAGGACTTCGGCCTCGCGGCGGCTATCGCCACGCTGATCTTCCTGCTGGTAGGCGCCCTGGCGATTGTTAACCTGAAAGCCACACGTATGAAGTTCGATTAATTGGAATAACCAGGCGTCATTGGCGCGGGCAGTTTGAGCTCGGCCAGCGCGCAAGAACCGGAGCGTACACGTAGTACGTGAGGATTCTGAGCACTGTCCGAGTTCAAAATGACAAGCAAAATAGCCTGGAGCGGTATCAAGGGGAGTAAAAATATTATGGCTATGGTTCAACCCAAATCTCAGAAGCTGCGTTTATTAACAACGCACCTCCTGTTGCTGATTTTTATCGCGGCGATTATGTTCCCGCTGCTGATGGTCATCGCTATCTCGCTGCGCGAAGGGAACTTCGCCACCGGTAGCCTGATTCCCGAAAGTATCTCCTGGGAGCACTGGCGGCTGGCGTTAGGCTTCAGCGTCGAACACGCTGACGGCCGCGTCACGCCGCCCCCCTTCCCGGTTCTCCTGTGGCTGTGGAACTCCATCAAGGTGGCCGGCATTACCGCCATTGGCATCGTCGCGCTCTCTACAACCTGCGCTTACGCTTTTGCCCGTATGCGCTTCCCGGGTAAAGCCACGCTGCTTAAAGGAATGCTGATTTTCCAGATGTTCCCCGCGGTTCTGTCGCTGGTCGCGCTGTATGCCCTATTTGACCGTCTCGGCCAGTACGTACCGTTCGTTGGACTGAATACCCACGGCGGCGTGATCTTCGCCTATATGGGCGGTATCGCGCTGCACGTCTGGACAATCAAAGGCTACTTCGAAACCATCGACGGCTCGCTGGAAGAAGCGGCGGCGCTGGACGGCGCGACGCCATGGCAGGCTTTCCGCCTGGTGCTGCTCCCGCTATCGGTACCGATTCTGGCGGTGGTGTTTATTCTGTCGTTCATCGCCGCGATTACCGAAGTGCCGGTGGCCTCTCTGCTGCTGCGCGATGTGAACAGCTATACCCTTGCGGTCGGAATGCAACAGTATCTCAACCCGCAGAACTATCTGTGGGGCGACTTTGCCGCCGCGGCGGTGCTCTCCGCCATTCCGATTACCGTAGTGTTCCTGCTGGCCCAGCGCTGGTTGGTTAACGGCCTGACCGCAGGCGGAGTGAAAGGTTAATTTTCATCGTTAGATACTCTAATTAATTCGAGTTGTCGAAAGGCGACAAGCCCGATAATCCCCAGCAGCATAGATAACTATGTGACTGGGGTGAGCGGGTGCAGTCAACGCATCAGCAACTTGAAGTATGACGAGTATACCCGCCCCAAATTTCAGAGGAGGGATGACGGTTTCGCGGTAATGCACGACCCCAACCGGGCATTACCGCCGTCGCCCTCAGCTGAAAAAGTAAGGCAAATGCCACTGCTATCCTCAACTGGACCCTACATAAATTCTATTTGTGACTGTTGGTCAGCGGCCCTGGAGGCCGCTTTTTTTTTATTCGCGTTTCAGGTACCCGACGTCTCGCAATGAAACTCCCCCTTGCGCGGAAGTCCAGAAGTTCGCAGGCAAAGTGCTGAGCGTTAGCCACCCGCAGCGCCTTGATGCAGCGGCACCCACCCACCAACGTCTCTTCCGAAGAGAGATAATCCGCCACTCTTTTAAAGAAATTTATTATGTTATTTTGCATTTAGGTTACGATTATTTTCTTTTGCGCGATTCATCACTGCAATTTCATTTACCGCCGTTCTTTTAACAATTAAATAGAGTTGAGATCACATTAAGAATATAACGTAATTGCAATATTAAATTTGATAATTGCCATCCCCGGGTGATGAATACACCATCATTATTACCGATAAGAAGAAATGTGTATTTAAGGCTGGTCAGGATGAAGACCCAATATAATTCAAGCTATATCTTTTCGATTACGTTAGTCGCCACGTTAGGAGGACTATTATTTGGCTACGATACCGCAGTCATCTCCGGTACGGTAGAATCCTTAAACACTGTTTTTGTGGCTCCGCAAAACCTGAGTGAATCTGCCGCCAACTCACTGCTGGGCTTCTGCGTTGCCAGCGCCTTGATTGGCTGCATCATTGGAGGCGCGCTTGGCGGCTATTGTAGTAACCGTTTTGGCCGCCGGGATTCGCTAAAAATTGCCGCGCTTCTGTTTTTAATCTCTGGTATCGGTTCGGCCTGGCCTGAATTAGGTTTCACCCCGATAAACCCTGACAACACGGTGCCAGTTTATTTAGCCGGATATGTACCAGAATTCGTTATTTACCGCATTATTGGAGGCATTGGCGTAGGTTTAGCATCAATGCTTTCACCGATGTATATTGCGGAACTGGCGCCGGCAAGCATACGAGGGAAACTGGTTTCCTTTAACCAGTTCGCGATTATTTTTGGGCAGCTATTGGTTTACTGTGTTAACTATTTCATTGCAAAATCAGGTGATGCTAACTGGCTGAATACCAATGGTTGGCGATATATGTTTGCCTCAGAATGCATTCCCGCACTGCTGTTTTTAGGGCTACTGTATACCGTACCGGAAAGTCCGCGCTGGCTGATGGCGCAGGGCAAACAGGAACAGGCGGAGGGTATTCTGCGCAAAATTATGGGCAGCAAGCTCGCCGTCCAGGCAATGCAGGAGATCAATCTGTCACTGGAAAATGGCCGTAAAACGGGCGGTCGTCTGCTGATGTTTGGCGCAGGCGTCATTACTATCGGCGTTATGCTGTCTATATTCCAGCAGTTTGTCGGCATCAACGTCGTGCTCTACTACGCTCCGGAAGTCTTCAAAACGCTGGGAGCCAGCACTGATGTCGCCCTGCTGCAGACCATTATCGTGGGCGTTATCAACCTGACTTTCACCGTTCTGGCCATCATGACGGTTGATAAATTTGGCCGCAAGCCGCTGCAAATTATTGGCGCGCTCGGGATGGCGCTTGGCATGTTCAGCCTTGGCACCGCCTTTTATACTCAAGCATCCGGTTTGGTGGCGCTGCTGTCGATGCTGCTTTACGTCGCCGCATTTGCCATGTCCTGGGGCCCGGTTTGCTGGGTGCTGCTGGCAGAAATCTTCCCTAACGCGATTCGCGGCAAAGCTCTCGCCATTGCGGTTGCCGCGCAGTGGCTGGCGAACTACTTTGTCTCCTGGACCTTCCCGATGATGGATAAAAACTCCTGGCTGGTTGCCCATTTTCACAACGGTTTTTCCTACTGGATTTACGGTTGTATGGGAATTCTGGCGGCGATGTTTATGTGGAAATTTGTGCCGGAAACGAAAGGCAAGACGCTGGAAGAACTCGAAGAGCTGTGGGCACCCGCAGAAGAGAAAACGCTTCAGGCCTCTATCAGATAATAACCACAGCACGCCGCTACCGGAAGCGGCGTGCTGTCTGTTTACTCGCGTTTCAGTCGGTTGGAGTTACACAGCCAGAGCGTAATCACCAGAATCAGGATCGCGGCGGAGTAAATCAGCACCGCCATGGGCGACTCATGATCGATGATAATCAGGCGTACGATGGCGGTGATGCCGATATAAACAAAGTAGCGTAGCGGGAAGTGAAATCCCGATTCAAAGTACTTCACAATCAGCGCGATAAACTCGAAATAGAGGAAGTAGACCACCAGCCCTTCCACCAGCTTGTATTTACTGACAGGTTCAGGGGTAAACAGGACGTGCGCCAAATGCAACGTCTCTTTACCGAGGAATACGATCAGAATGACCCCCAGGCACAGCAGGCCAAGATTCAAAACGGTTTGCATGGCGGTTGCAATAAAACTCACCAACGGACGATAAACCGGCGGCATAGGTACTCCTCATCATCATGATTTACTGTGACCTGTATAACGCAAAAGTGTGATCCAGATCTACATTTGTTGTCCCCTTCTCCTCACTGCCCGCCTTGCTCGTATACGACGAAATACGTAAAAAGAGAAAATCTTACTTTCGTCATCGCTGTGAGGCGGTTAACTAAATCCCTTTTTATGTTCAAAAAACAGAATATAAATACTCGGTAAATCAGTTAATTAACCATAATAAGATCACAGTTTTACATTCTTTTAATAAGCGAAAATTTTTCTCTTTAATGCATAAATAACAGGGTTATTAGAGTAAGTTTTTCCTTCAGAATTATCTTAGGATACTCGCCAGTTAATAACCCACAATTAGCGGATTGATTTAAAATATGATTAATGAACGCGCATCCATTTTTATAAAATGGCTAAAACAAGAAGTGGCTCCGGCATTAGGTTGTACCGAACCCGTCGCTATTTCTTTTACTACCGCTTACGCTGCGAAACATTTAGATACGGCCTGTCAAAGTATTAACGGTTTTATTTCTGCGAATCTGTACAAAAACGCGACGGGCGTAACTATTCCAGGAACATCCGTTAGCGGTGTCGCGCTTGCCGCCGCCATTGGCGCTTTTGGCGGCGATGCCGATAAGGGTTTAAAAACGCTGGAGGGGATTACCCAGCAGCATGTCGAATTAGCGCAAAAGCTAATCGCCGATGGCCAGGTTAATATTCGCGTGGAAGATACTCCCGATTTTATCCATCTGGATCTGACCCTGACCGGTGGCGAAAAGAGCTGCCGCGTGGTAGTTAAAGGCACGCATACCAATATCGTTGAACTTTATATTAATGGCGAAGCGCAGGCTTTGGCTAATAAACAGAATACGGTAACGCAGCAGGAAGCGTTAGAAACCTTTTCGCTTGTCGAAGCCTTCAATTTTATAAGCGAAGTCGATTTTTCCGACATCGAATTTATTCTCGAAGCCGCCCGCCTCAATTCGGCGCTGGCAAATGAAGGCAAGAGCAAGAAATATGGTTTAAACATCAATGGTACCTTCTCTGATGCAGTAAAAAAGGGTCTGCTCAGCAACGACCTGCTCAGTAAAGTCATCATCAATACCGTCGCCGCATCCGACGCGCGGATGGGCGGCGCTCCCGTCGTCGCCATGTCAAACTTTGGTTCCGGTAACCAGGGTATCGCCGCTACCATGCCGGTAGTGACGGTCGCGGAGCATCTTAATGCCGATGAAGAGACGCTCGCACGGGCGCTCGCGCTCTCCCACCTGACCGCGATATCGATCCACTCCCGCTATACGCGTCTGTCCGCGCTATGCGCGGCGTCTACGGCAGCAATGGGAGCAGCTGCCGGGATGGCGTGGCTATTTACTCGCGATATGGAAACCATTAACACCGCGATTATTAATATGGTCAGTGATATTACCGGTATGATTTGTGACGGCGCTTCTAATAGCTGCGCGATGAAAGTTTCATCCGTCGTGTCCAGCGCATTTAAGGCTGTATTGATGGCCATGCAAAATAGCTGCGCAAGCTCTAATGATGGGATCGTTTGCGCTGACGTTGAGCAAACGATTAATAATCTCTGTCGTCTGGTTGTTAAGCCCATGGCCTATACCGACAAAGAAATTATCAACATCATGGTTGCTAAATAATCATTAACTAATCTTTCCACGTACCTTACATAAATAATTAATTTCTTAAATAACAGATATTGCTTATGAACAAAAAAGTTATCCTACGGGGCGCCAGCGCCATTCTTCCCTTGTGTATCGGCGACTTTCCCTTTTCATTTATCGTCGGCGCGCTAAGCGTGAGCGCCGGAATGAGCGTCTGGCAAAGTACGGTCTGGTCCACCATTGTTATTGCGGGTTCAGCACAAATGCTGGCGTTGAATATGCTCAAAACCGGGGCGAGCCTCGGGGTAATTATATTCACCACGCTGATTATTAATCTCCGTCATATACTTTACAGCGCATCAATTTCCAGTACCGTACGCGAGGCGTCCTTTTTTAAAAAATGCTTTATGGCCTATGCTCTGACCGATGAGGTGTACGCCACGACGGTGAAAGAGATGGAGGAGAATAAAAAGGATAAATATCTGTTCTACTCTTCAGCCATGCTGACATTTTGGTTCGCCTGGGTTTTAGCCGATTTCCTTGGCGCTCTGGTTGGCGCCTCATTTCCACATATTGAAAAATACGGTCTGGACTTCGCGATGGTCGCCGCCTTTATCGCCATCGTCGTTCCGCAAATCAAGAGCCAGGCCTGTACCGTCGCCGCCATTGTGGCTGCCGTATCCGGCGTACTTTTGGTCGTGCTGCCCTATTCGTTAGGCATTGTCGTCGCATCCGTATTGGGCGTAATGGCGGGCCTGAGCGTCGATCTCGCCGAAGAGCGTAAACAAGCGCAGGCCGCCGCTAAACTCTCTCTCGAAGGAGCGCTGGAAAATGAGTAATAGCTTTTTTATCGCCCTGACGCTGGGTATGGCCGCCGTGACCTTTCTTATTCGCTTCTCGTTCATTGGTCTCGCCGGGAAAATCCAGATGTCGAACCGGGTCAGCAAAACGCTGCGCTTTGTGCCGGTGACTGTTCTGCCAGCCATCATCACGATTCAGATCCTGAGCGTGAACTCCAGCATGGAGTTTGATTTAAAAAACCCGAAAGTCATCGCCGCGATTATCTGCACGCTTGCCAGCTTCCGACTGGGGCTGGTCTGGGTCGTCGTCAGCGGCGTTGGTTCACTGGTTTTACTTAACTATTTCATGTAACCACTTATCAAGAGGAATCAACAGAATGATTATTTCCACCGCGTCCGCGCCTGCCGCCATCGGTCCGTATGTTCAGGGGGTAAACCTGGGTACCATGACGATGACCTCAGGGCAGCTCCCGGTTAATGCGCAAGATGGCACCATGTCTGACGACATCGCTGTGCAAACGCGCCAGTCGCTGGAAAACGTTAAGGCTATCGTGGAAGCGGCGGGCTTGCAGGTGAAAAATATTGTTAAGACGATGGTTTTCGTCAAGGATCTGAACGATTTTGCTACCATCAACGCGGTCTATGAAGCGTTCTTCGTTGAACACAACGCGGCGTTTCCAGCCCGCTCCTGCGTTGAGGTCGCCAGACTGCCTAAAGATGCGGGTATTGAAATCGAGGCCATCGCCGTCGCCTGATCCCCAGCCGGAGGCTCTCCTCCGGCATCTTCTCCTCCCCCACTTTTGAGGTTTACCCGCAGCGAACTTTACGGGCAAAATATCGCCACTTCTTTGCGAGGAACGCAGAATGCTAAAGATTCGTCTTGCACGTCCGGAAGATGCGGCTTTACTCAACGATATGGCGAATGCCAGCTATCGTCATCACTTTACCCATCTCTGGCATAACGCCGATGAAATGGAGCGCTACCTGCAGCAAGAGTATGCCGTGGCCTCACTGGAGCGCAGCCTGGCCGATACGCAGTGCTGCTGGTTAATTGCTGAGGCAGAGGAGCCAATCGGCTTTGCTAAATACGCCTGCCGCCAGGACATCAACCCCGAAGGTCCAACCGGTACGCTATTGCATAAGCTCTATCTGTTACCTGCAACAACGGGCCATCGCTATGGCGAGCAGCTTTTTCACGCCGTCGAGAAGCGAGCAAAAGTTGCCGGTGAACGCTGGCTCTGGCTGGAGGTGCTCGCCGCGAATACCCGCGCCCGCCGTTTTTATGAACGTCAGGGAATGCAGCACGTAAAAGATGTCATCTTTCATTCTGCGACCCAGCAAAGCACATTACACATTTTGGCTAAACCGATCTGAGAGGCAGCATGCATACCCTTCGTGAAACCGCCATTCGCAACGTCGCCAGCGGCGAAAACGTGGTGATTTACCAGCCCGCCAACCTCTATGACTGCACGCTAGGCGATAACGTCTTCGTCGGCCCCTTCGTTGAAATCCAGGGCCATACCCGCGTTGGCAGCGACAGCAAAATTCAGTCCCATACCTTTATCTGCGAGTACGTGACCATCGGCGAACGCTGTTTTATCGGCCACGGCGTAATGTTCGCTAACGATATGTTCCGCGATGGCAAGCCCAACGCCGACCGCGAAAGCTGGGGAAGAATCGTCATTGGCAACGATGTGTCTATCGGCAGCGGCGCAACCATTCTGGCGGTCAGCATTTGCGATGGCGTCGTGATTGGCGCGGGCAGCGTGGTGACAAAATCCATTACAGAGAAAGGCGTGTGGGCAGGAAACCCGGCAAAACTGCTGCGGCGGCTATAAAAAATGCCGGCCACCTGGGCCGGCATTGACAACGTTTTAGCGATTATGCGCGCCAGGATTTATAGCGGTTAATCAGGCCGTTAGTGGAGCTGTCGTGGCTGCTGACTTCAGAACCATCCTTCAGCTCCGGCAGGATGCGGTTCGCCAGCTGTTTGCCCAGCTCAACGCCCCACTGGTCGAAGGTGAAGATGTTCATAATCACGCCCTGGGTGAAAATCTTATGTTCATACAGGGCAATCAGCGCGCCCAGACTGAACGGCGTGATTTCACGCAGCAGGATGGAGTTAGTCGGGCGGTTGCCTTCAAACACTTTGAACGGCACCACGTGTTCCAGCGTCGCGGGATCTTTACCCTGATCGCGATATTCCTGCTCAACCACTTCGCGGGATTTACCAAACGCCAGCGCTTCGGTCTGCGCAAAGAAGTTAGACAGCAGCTTCGGATGGTGGTCAGACAGCGGGTTATGCGTAATCGCCGGAGCGATAAAATCGCACGGCACCATTTTGGTCCCCTGGTGAATCAGCTGATAGAACGCGTGCTGACCGTTGGTGCCCGGCTCGCCCCAGATGATCGGGCCCGTCTGGTAATCCACGGCGTTGCCGTTACGGTCAACGTATTTACCGTTGGATTCCATGTTGCCCTGCTGGAAGTAGGCGGCAAAGCGGTGCATATACTGGTCGTACGGCAGAATCGCTTCGGTTTCAGCGCCGAAGAAGTTGTTGTACCAGATACCGATCAGCGCCAGCAGCACCGGCAGGTTTTTCTCAGCCGGCGTGGTGGAGAAGTGTTTGTCCATCGCGTGCGCGCCGGAGAGCAGCTCGACGAAGTTGTCGAAGCCCACGGACAGGATGATGGACAGGCCGATAGCAGACCACAGAGAGTAACGACCGCCAACCCAGTCCCAGAACTCAAACATATTGGCGGTATCAATACCGAATTCACCTACCGCTTTACCGTTGGTGGAGAGCGCGGCGAAGTGTTTCGCTACGTGTTTCTCATCGCCAGCGGTCGCCAGGAACCAGTCGCGCGCGCTGTGGGCGTTGGTCATGGTTTCCTGGGTGGTAAAGGTTTTCGACGCCACCAGGAACAGCGTGGTTTCCGGGTTCACCGTTTTCAGCACTTCGGCGATATGGGTACCATCGACGTTAGAAACAAAGTGCATATTCAGGTGATTTTTGTACGGACGCAGCGCTTCGGTCACCATGAACGGGCCAAGATCGGAGCCGCCGATACCGATGTTCACGACGTCGGTAATCGCTTTACCGGTGTAGCCTTTCCAGCTACCGGAGATAATAGCTTCAGAGAAGGTTTTCATCTTCTCAAGCACGGCGTTCACTTCCGGCATCACATCTTTGCCATCAACCAGAATCGGAGTATTGCTGCGGTTACGCAGCGCAACGTGCAGCACCGCGCGATCTTCCGTGCGGTTAATCTTCTCGCCGGAGAACATGGATTTAATGGCGTCAGCCAGGAAGGTCTCTTTGGCCAGATCCTGCAGTTTGGCCAGCGTCTCTTCGGTGATGCGGTTTTTGGAAAAATCCACCAGCATCAGATCGTCGAACGTGGCGGAGAATTTAGAGAAACGGTCGCTATCTTTCGCGAACAGATCCGCGATGGTAACGTCTTTCATTTCATCAAAGTGTTTCTGTAATGCCTGCCAGGCAGAGGTCTGCGTTGGGTTGATGTTTTTCATTAGCAATACTCTTCTGATTTGAGAATTGTGACTGCGGTCGATTGTAGCGCCGGTGACGAAAAATTGTGATGATTTTTATGTTATGCCGATGATACGCGTCAGAAATTGGGGCAATTTGAGGCAAAACGTCCCTGATAGTATAGACATCATAAGGCTTTTTTCTGTCAGCGACCCGCGCATGAAAAATCCGCATAACCCTGACGTTGACATACTTCGCCTGAACCCTTTATATAACGGCAGTACCTACATATACGTAGGTAGGTATGGATCGCGCATTTCACGCTACAGCGAAAGGGTATTGCAGGGGGGTATAATGTCCCGCGTCCCCCTGGCAAAGTGAAAGACGTCGGTAATTGCCAGAAGAGGTGCGTTGCCCAGGTAACCGTATTGGAGGAGCCAGTCCGGGGAAAATACGTGAGGGGGAGCAACGCCGAGGTGAATAAGCGTCTGGTTACGCTCATCACCGGCCACAGGGGCTGAATCCCCTGGGTTGTCACCAGAAACGTTCGCAGTCGGGCGTTTCATACTCGCCATCTGATGCGCTGCATCGGCAAGCGGGTCTACAAGGTGGAGCACTTCTGGGTGACATCGTAGTTTGTTTATCGCTCTGCGCCCACCCTGTTTTTCGCTCTTCCCTTGTGCCATGGCTGAATAATTTGGCCTGGCTTATTAAGACATTTTGTTGCAATCCGGCTGCGTCCAGCCCCGCCAGGATTGGTTGTCAGGAATCGTTTTAATAAGTCAGGCCCCCTGACACGAGGTTGTTATGACAGACTTAGTTGTAGCCAAATTCGGCGGTACCAGCGTTGCCGACTTTGATGCCATGAACCGCAGCGTAGACGTCGCGCTGCTGGATGCCAATACCCGCGTGGTGGTGCTTTCCGCCTCGGCTGGCGTGACCAACCTGCTGGTCGCCTTAGCGGAAGGGCTGGAACCTGGCGAACGTTTCGCAAAGCTCGATGCCATGCGGCAAATCCAGTTCAATATTCTGGAGCGTCTGCGTTATCCGAACGTAATTCGCGATGAAATTGAACGCCTGCTGGAAAACATCACCACCCTGGCGGAAGCCGCCTCCCTGGCCAGTTCAAGCGCGTTAACCGACGAACTGGTCAGCCATGGCGAACTGATGTCCACTCTGCTGTTTGTCGAGATCCTGCGCGAGCGCGGTATCGCCGCCCAGTGGTTCGACGTGCGCAAGGTTATGCGCACCAACGATCGCTTTGGCCGCGCGGAACCGGATATCGCCGCCTTATCTGAACTCACCGAGCAGCTTCTGGCTCCGCGTCTGGCGGAAGGCCTGGTGATCACCCAGGGCTTTATTGGCAGCGAAGCGAAAGGCCGTACCACCACGCTTGGCCGTGGCGGCAGCGACTATACCGCCGCGCTACTCGGCGAAGCGCTAAACGCTACCCGCGTCGATATCTGGACCGATGTTCCGGGTATCTATACCACCGACCCGCGCGTTGCGCCGGCGGCCAAACGCATTGACGTTATCGCCTTTGAAGAAGCGGCGGAAATGGCGACCTTTGGCGCGAAAGTGCTGCATCCGGCCACCCTGCTTCCCGCCGTACGTAGCGATATTCCGGTATTCGTCGGCTCCAGCAAAGAGCCAAAAGCGGGCGGCACGCTGGTGTGCAAAAATACGGAAAATCCGCCGCTGTTCCGCGCGCTGGCGCTGCGCCGCAAGCAGACTCTGCTGACCCTGCACAGCCTCAATATGCTGCACTCGCGCGGTTTTCTGGCCGAGGTATTCAGCACGCTGGCGCGTCACAGTATCTCCGTCGATCTGATCACCACTTCTGAAGTGAGCGTGGCGCTGACCATGGATACCACCGGTTCGACTTCGGCCGGCGACACCCTGCTCACCCAGTCGCTGCTGACCGAACTGTCCTCGCTGTGCCGCGTTGAGGTTGAACAGGACCTGGCGCTGGTTGCCATCATTGGTAACGAACTGTCGAAAGCGTGCGGCGTCGGTAAAGAGGTGTTTGGCGTGCTGGAGCCGTTTAATATTCGAATGATTTGCTACGGCGCATCCAGCCACAATCTGTGCTTCCTGGTACCGGGTGCGGATGCCGAAAAAGTGGTGCAGAAGCTGCATCATAATCTGTTCGAGTAACAGCGATAAAAATGGCCCGCCATTTCTGCCGGGCCATTTTTAGTTTCCCATCACCGTGGTCATTAGCAATCTGTCCAACTCCCTGATGTCACCGCTCCGGCTCTCAGGCAGCGCTGGCGGGATCGCGCCTCTGAGCAGCTCGGACTGAATAAACGCATGCAGTAATGGCCGCCGCGGACCATATTCGGCCTCGCCGGCGCGCTGTTTACGCGCCAGCAGCTCGTCGATTTCCTGACGCAGGCCCGCTTCCAGACAGCTTCCCGCCAGCAGTTCAGCAAAGCGCATCGGCGGCGCCCCTTTTCCCGCCTCAACCCAGCGGACGGCCAGTAGCGGACGCAGCACGTAAAAGTACTTTTTCAACCGCACCTGTTCACCCTGCAGATAGCCGCGAAAATTCTTTCTGGCCATCGAGTAGTAATGCCAGCGGGCGCGTACCGGAGAAAACCACTCCGGTATCAGCCGTTTAAGCGCCTGAACTGTCGCATCATCCTGCTGATACACCACCGGCGAGTCCAGCCATTCGATCAGCGTCGGATTTGCCCCTTTCAGCAGACCCAGCGCCTTACGCCACTCCCAACCGCAGACGTCCAGCTCAGCGTCGATGGGCAGCTCGATAACATCGCGCGGCGCATCCACCCGCAGGTACCACTCAGGGGGATGAACATAGAGAAACCGCACATCATAATCGCTGTCCGGCGAGGC
This sequence comes from Klebsiella sp. CN_Kp066, assembly GCF_040065135.1. NCBI lineage: Bacteria > Pseudomonadati > Pseudomonadota > Gammaproteobacteria > Enterobacterales > Enterobacteriaceae > Klebsiella > Klebsiella sp. CN_Kp066. The sequence continues at coordinate 103,870 of NZ_JBEAIU010000052.1, forward strand.
AAAGCCCCAGCCCCGGCTGCCGGACTCGCAGGCGTAGAGCACCCTGACGCCGTAGCGCTGCTCCACCTCCTGTAACTGCCGCCGCACCTTATGGCGCATGGCGGCATCCACACCGTTATACGTCATGTTGTTTATCCTTTTAGATTGACCAGTCCATGCAGCACCTGGTCCAGGCCGCCAAAGACCGAGATTTTATCGATACGCTCCGCCACCCTTTCCAGCGTTTCCAGCTCTTTTAAGCGCAGCGCGACCGGGTTGTTTTCCATCACTTTCGCGGTGTTGAGCAGCGAACGCGTCGCCGCGGTCTCTTCACGCCGGCGGATCACGTTCGCCTGCGCCGATTTCTCCGCCTCCACCAGCTGCGACAGAATAGCTTTCATGTCGCCGGGCAAAACAATATCTTTCACGCCCAGCGAGGCGACTTCGATACCAAATGCCGCCATGCGCTCGGCTACCTGCGCGCTCACCACCTCATCAATGATGTGCTTATCTTCCAGTAGTTCATCCAGCGTTCGCGTTCCGACGGCTTCACGCAGCGCAAACTGCAGTTCGCGATACAGATGGTCCAGCGGCTTCGTCAGCTGCCCAAAAGCCCGCAACACATCGCTGTAGCGCCAGTTCGCCGCCAGATTTAAACGCAGATTCACTTTATCTTTGGTCAGAATCTCCTGACCGCCGACTTCCAGCACCTGCAGGCGGGTATCGACCACTTCAGCTTCCACCAGGTGATTGATCTTCCAGTAGGCGCTCAGGCCCGGCGGCAGCAGCGACTGCGTCTCACCATCGACTTTCAATACCCCGACGTGCCAGGCAGGCACCGATACGGTCAGGATCGCTTCGCGACCTTTTACCGTCCCGTGACGTCTCGGCTGCAGCACCGCGTTCATGATCGCCTCGGGGACCTCAACCTGCCGGGTATCCAGACGTAGCAGCTGCATCTCGTCACCGGCGGCCCAGTAAAGTCGACGCGTCGCTGGCGGCAGAATTTCCTGCAGCACGCCGTTGTTATAGAGCGCTCCGGCCTCGTTATCCGTCAGGTCCGCCGCCAGGCAGTACTGTTCGATCCATTCCGCCTGAAAGCGTCGTAAATACTCGGCCAGCGCCTCCGGCACTTCGCTGCCGTCCCTGTTAACGATTAGCACTTCAGGAACGTTGAACCACGGCAGGCGATACTCGCCCGCTTCCAGAATCTGATAGTAATCTCCCTGACGAGAGAGAAGCCCCAGTTGGCCTTTCCGTATAGTGATTTTTTTAGCCATTTTTTATTCCTTATAAAAAGCAGGCGCGGGTGCAGGGGCGAAGCCGCAGGGGAACTCCCTTTTGCCTGCGGCACGGCGCCTTTACCGGCGGCCTGCTGTGGGGAGTGCTGACTGCGCAAAACCCCGTGTATCTCTATGATTAACAAACTAGTTTTCATTGGAGTGAAATCGGGAATCGAACCCATTGGTCGTTATCGGCTGACGGAACGCGCCCGAAAGACGGTCAGTACCGTTTCTGACGTGCCGGCGGGGTTTAACCCCCTGCGAATTCAGCGAAATAACGAAAGGGTTATTGCCAGATGCGTGCCAGAACGAAAAAGTGACGAAATAAATTTTTATCTCATTGATTAAAAGTGATTTATTTTTTAACTCGGTTTTTGCCGTTGCCCGGCTCGGGAGAATTTTTTATCTTTTAGTATCGATACTTATCTTATGAGATAAATGATGAACAAGCGTCGGGTGGTGATTGGCGTTCTCGGAACGGTGCTGGATAAACGCGGCAAGCGGGCTAATCGTTTAAAAAAATGGCGGCCCACCGTTGGGCTATGCCAGCAGGCCGATTTTCCTGTCGACAGGCTGGAGCTCATCCACCAGCCGCACGATGAAAGCCTGGCGCAAAAGCTGATCGAAGATATCGCCCTGCTTTCGCCGCAAACCGAAGTACGCCCGCATAGGGTCGAGATAAACGATCCGTGGGATTTTGAAGAGGTCTACGCGGCGTTTCTCGACTTCGCCAGCCGCTACAGCTTTGATACCGAAAACGAAGAGTATCTGGTGCATATCACTACCGGGACTCACGTGGCGCAAATCTGCTGGTTCCTGCTGACGGAGGCGCGCTATCTTCCCGCCAATCTGCTGCAGACCGGTCCTGCGCCGAAAGGCTCACCGGATGAAGCCATCGCTGTCGGTATTTACTCGGTTATCGATCTGGACTTAAACCGCTATGCCGCGCTCACCAGCCGCTTTCAGCGCGAGCAGCAGCAGTCGGTCTCTTTCCTGAAAGCCGGGATAGAGACGCGCAATGCGACGTTCAACAAGCTTATCGATCGAATTGAGCGCGTGGCGATCCGATCGACCGATCCGATCCTGCTTACTGGCCCAACGGGCGCCGGTAAGTCCTTTCTCGCCAGACGTATTTATCAGCTGCGCCAGTCGCGTCATTTAGTGGCGGGAAAATTTATGGCGGTTAACTGCGCCACCCTGCGCGGCGATAACGCAATGTCTACGCTGTTTGGCCATGTCAAAGGCGCGTTTACCGGCGCGGTCACGCCGCGCGCCGGACTATTACGCGAAGCCGACGGCGGCGTGCTGTTTCTTGATGAAATCGCCGAGCTGGGGCTGGACGAGCAGGCCATGCTGCTGAAGGCCATTGAAGAAAAAACCTTTTTCCCGTTTGGTTCGGACAACGAGGCGCACAGCGACTTTCAGCTAATCGCCGGAACGCATCGCGATATGCAGCAGTGGGTGGCGGAAGGACGCTTTCGCGAAGATCTTTATGCGCGCATCAATATGTGGCGCTTTGCCCTCCCCGGCCTGGCGCAGCGGCGGGAAGATATTGCGCCAAACGTGGAGTATGAACTACGGCGACTGGCCAGCGAACGGCAGACGCAGATCCGCTTTGATAAAGAGGCCCGCGAGTGCTATCTGGCCTTTGCCTGCTCGCCGCAGGCGCAGTGGCGCGGCAATTTTCGCGAACTCAGCTCATCCGTGGCGCGTATGGCGACGCTGGCCGAGCAGGGGCGCATTACGCAGACCGTTGCGGAAGAGGAGATTATGCTGCTGAAAGAGAGCTGGCAGCTGACGACGTCTTCTCCTGACATAGCAATGGAAATCGATCTCTTCGATCGCCGGCAGCTGGAAACGGTGCTGGAGGTCTGCCAGCGCAGCGCTTCGCTTTCCGAAGCCGGACGCGAGCTGTTCGCCGTCTCCCGTCAGAAAAAGGCCAATCCTAACGATGCTGACCGCCTGCGCAAGTATTTAGCGCGCTTCGGACTCAGCTGGGAGCTTATCCGCAGCGGAACATGAGCATAATTTGTTTGAATAATATTTCTTAGCACGATAAACAATAGCTATGGCCGGGCTCGATCCCGGCCGGTCAATAACAAGCAAACACAACTTATGTGCAAGGAAAACAACATGCTCGCCACGCTTACGCGGCTGTTCCCATTATGGGCGCTGCTGCTCTCGGTTATCGCTTATTACACGCCATCCACTTTTACTCCCGTTGGCCCTTGGGTCCCGACGCTGCTGATGCTGATTATGTTCGGCATGGGCGTGCATCTGAAAGTCGACGACTTTAAGCGCGTGCTTTCCCGCCCCGCGCCGGTTGCCGCAGGGATTTTTCTCCACTACCTGGTGATGCCGCTCGCCGCCTGGCTGCTGGCGCTGATTTTTCACATGCCGCCGGAGCTTTCCGCCGGCATGGTGCTGGTGGGCAGCGTCGCCAGCGGTACGGCATCCAACGTGATGATCTTTCTGGCAAAAGGCGATGTTGCGCTCTCAGTCACCATCTCCTCGGTATCCACCCTGGTCGGCGTGGTCGCGACGCCGCTGCTGACGCGTCTGTACGTGGATGCGCATATTCAGGTAGATGTGATGGGAATGCTGCTCAGCATTCTGCAAATTGTGGTGATCCCTATTGCACTGGGGCTGGCGGTGCATCATTTGCTGCCGAAAGTGGTGAAGGCGGTGGAACCGTTGCTCCCGGCCTTTTCGATGGTCTGCATTCTGGCGATTATCTGCGCCGTGGTGGCAGGCTCCGCGTCGCATATCGCTTCCGTTGGTTTTGTGGTGATTATCGCCGTTATCCTGCATAACACTATCGGTCTGCTCGGCGGCTACTGGGGCGGGCGACTGTTTGGCTTTGACGAGTCCACCTGCCGCACGCTGGCGATCGAGGTGGGAATGCAGAACTCCGGCCTTGCCGCCGCGCTGGGGAAAATCTACTTTGGCCCGCTGGCCGCGCTGCCCGGGGCGCTGTTCTCGGTCTGGCACAACCTGTCCGGCTCGCTGCTGGCCGGTTACTGGTCAGGGAAGCCGATTGCGGATGAATCGCGTAAAACGGAAAAAGAGAGCTAACAACCCGTAATTTTCCCGGCTTGCGCTGCGCTTAGCCGGGCTACGGTCCGTGCAGCTTGCGGGTTTTGTAGCCCGGACAGGTGCGCAGCACCGCCTCCGGGATTTTCTGCGAGGCACAACAATTTACCGTGAGACGTCCGCCCCTTTACCGTACACTGAAGCCACAGGCTAACTGAGGGCACCACTATGGCACTCCCCCGCATCACTCAAAAAGAGATGACCGAGCGCGAACAGCGCGAACTGAAAACCCTGCTCGACCGCGCGCGCATCGCCCATGGCCGTCCGCTGACCAACGCGGAGACCAACAGCGTGAAAAAAGAGTACATCGATAAACTGATGCTCCAGCGCGAAGCCGAGGCTAAGAAAGCCCGCCAGCTCAAGAAAAAGCAGGCTTACAAACCGGATGCGGAGGCCTCGTTTTCCTGGTCGGCAAATACGCCAACGCGCGGCAGACGCTAACGCCCTTTCTTTTTACGCCCAGGCGCAGTAAAGCGTTTGCCGTTCGACGCCGGACGGGAAGACCTCTCGCTGGTTTTTTCCATCGCGACTACCGGGCGCTTAATGCCGGCCGTTTTCGGCTTCGCCTTTGCCTTCGGTTTCGCCTCTGAAGACGAGTTCTCAATCAGCTTGAAGAGATCGATCAGCTCATCGTCGGTCAGATCGCGCCACTCTCCCAGCGGGATCCCCGTCAGGCTGACGTTCATGATCCGCGTCCGCTCAAGCTTCGTCACTTCATAGCCAAAATATTCGCACATCCGGCGGATCTGGCGATTCAGCCCCTGAACCAGGGTAATGCGAAACACAAAAGGCGCTTCTTTTTTCACTTTGCACTTCTTCGTCACCGTACCGAGAATCGGTACGCCCGCACCCATTCCGCGAATAAACTCATCGGTCACCGGCTTATCAACGGTGACCAGATACTCTTTTTCATGGTCGTTACCGGCGCGCAGGATTTTATTCACCAGATCGCCATGGTTGGTCAGAAAGATGAGCCCCTGCGAGTCTTTGTCCAGACGGCCGATTGGGAATACGCGTTTGCTGTGGTTTACGAAATCAACGATGTTGTCGCGCTCTCCATCTTCGGTAGTGCTGACGATGCCAACCGGTTTATTCAGCGCAATCAGTACTAAATCATCCGCTTCGCGCGGCTCAATCAACCGGCCATTGACCTTGACTACGTCGCCAGCTTTAACCTGGTCGCCAATAGTGGCGCGTTTGCCGTTGATAAAAACGTTGCCTTGTTCGATAAAGCGATCGGCTTCACGGCGCGAGCAAATTCCGCTTTCGCTAATGTATTTATTGAGTCGGGTTGACGAGTCGGGCAGCATAACTTCTCCTGAAACACTTCATCCTTCAAGTTGTCTCTGCGATGGCTACACTCACTGATCCCAGTCACATAGATTTCTATGCTGCCGGGCGTCGCTCCCTTGCCGCCTTGATAAAACTTGAATGCTTTCTGTTTAAAAACGAAATATACCCTACCTTGCAGGCGATAAAAAAGAATCGCGCGCTCGCCGCCTGACGCTAAATGTGATCTGTCCCGCCTTTCAACACAAAAGTGTACTTCAGAAAGCCCAGCAACTTTGCCCGGCGAAATAAAGCAGAATCAGGCCCTTATCACTTACGGCACAAACGTGCCGGAAACCGGCGATTAGCAACGCAAATGTGCAACAGAAACGGTCAGAAGGTTGCTATGAAAAAGAGGAAAATTTCTTTAAAGCGGGCGCCTGATGGGGTTATATCAGATCGTGAGCGCCAATATCTGATTTGCACAAATGTGCAGGAGCCGACAGTGACGATGGAAAACAGCGACGATATTCGTCTGATCGTAAAAATCGCCCAGCTCTATTATGAGCAGGATATGACCCAGGCGCAGATTGCCCGCGAGCTGGGGATATACCGCACCACCATCAGCCGTCTGCTGAAGCGCGGCCGCGAGCAGGGCATCGTCACTATCGCCATCAACTATGACTACAACGAAAATCTGTGGCTTGAGCAGCAGCTGAAACAAAAATTTGGCCTCAAGGAGGCGGTGGTGGCGGCCTGCGACTCGCTGCTGGAGGAGGATCAGCTCAATCTTATCGGCCTGCATGGCGCACAATTGGTCGACAGGCTGCTGGAGCCGGGCGATATCGTCGGTTTCTCCTGGGGGCGTGCGGTACGCGCGCTGGTGGAGAATCTGCCGCAGGCCAGCCAGTCCCGTCAGGTTATCTGCGTCCCGATTATCGGCGGCCCCTCCGGCAAGCTGGAGAGCCGCTACCACGTGAATACGCTGACCTACGGCGCCGCCGCGAAGCTGAAAGCGGAATCGCATCTCGCCGATTTCCCGGCGCTGCTGGATAACAAATTAATTCGCAACGGTATTATGCAATCCCAGCACTTTAAAACCATTGCATCTTACTGGGATAACCTGGACGTCGCGCTGGTGGGGATCGGTTCACCGGCTATCCGCGACGGCGCCAACTGGCATGCGTTTTACGGCAGCGAAGAGAGCGACGATCTCAACGCCCGCCAGGTCGCCGGTGATATCTGCTCGCGCTTTTACAATATTGATGGCGCGCTGGTAGAAACCGCCATGAGCGAGAAAACGCTGTCTATTGAGATGGCGAAACTCAGGCAGGCGCGTTATTCGGTAGGTATCGCCATGGGCGAGGAAAAATACTCCGGTATTCTTGGCGCCTTAAATGGACACTATATTAACTGTCTGGTGACGAATCGAGAAACCGCCGAGTCGCTACTGAAGTAAATTACAACGATATGATTTCACGCAGCGCTGCTGCGGGGAATCCCTTTATCTGAAGAAACAGGAGTCGATAATGGATACGTGGTTAAACTTAAAAGATAAAATTATTATTGTTACCGGTGGCGCATCAGGAATTGGCCTGGCGATTGTCGATGAATTATTAGCCCAGGGCGCAAATGTGCAGATGAGCGATATTCACGGCGGCGATAAACATCAGCTCGGTGAAAATTATTGTTTCTGGCCAACAGATATTTCCAGCGCCAGCGAAGTGAATAATACCGTCGACAGTATTATTCAGCGTTTTGGCCGTATTGACGGACTGGTTAATAACGCTGGCGTCAACTTCCCGCGTTTATTAGTCGATGAGAAAGCGCCGTCCGGCCGCTATGAATTAAATGAAGCGGCATTCGAAAAAATGGTCAATATCAATCAAAAAGGCGTATTTCTGATGTCACAGGCGGTAGCCCGCCAGATGGTTAAACAGCGCAGCGGCGTGATTGTTAACGTCTCGTCGGAAAGCGGCCTCGAAGGCTCTGAAGGCCAGAGCTGTTACGCCGCGACTAAAGCCGCGCTGAATAGCTTTACCCGCTCATGGTCGAAAGAGTTAGGTAAACACGGTATTCGCGTCGTGGGCGTTGCGCCGGGCATTCTGGAAAAAACCGGGCTGCGCACGCCTGAGTACGAACAGGCGCTGGCCTGGACCCGTAATATTACCGTCGAGCAGCTGCGCGAAGGCTATAGCAAAAATTCGATTCCGATTGGTCGTTCGGGTCGGCTCAGCGAAGTCGCTGATTTTGTTTGCTATCTGCTCTCAGATCGCGCCAGCTATATCACCGGAGTCACCACTAACATCGCGGGCGGAAAAACGCGCGGCTAAGGGGGAAAAATGGTTAACGTCATCTTCTGCGCCCACGGCCAGCTGGCCTGCGCCATGCTCGACTCGGTGCGCATGGTTTACGGCGATGTCAACGTCAGCGCCGTGGAGTTTGTACCGGGTGAAAACGCGGGCGACATCGCTGGTAAGCTTGAAAAGTTGGTAAGTACTCACAAAGACGAAGAGTGGCTTATTGCCGTCGATTTACAGTGCGGCAGCCCGTGGAATGCCGCCGCCGGGCTAGCGATGCGCAACCCGCAGCTCCGGGTCATCAGCGGCCTGTCGCTGCCGCTGGCTCTGGAGCTGGTCGATAATCAGCAAACGATGAATGCAGAAGCGCTGTGCCAACACCTGGAACTTATCGCCAGCCAGTGCTGCGTCACCTGGCGGCAACCGGAAACCGTTGAGGAGGATTTCTGATGAACATTACGCTCGCGCGCATTGACGACCGTTTGATTCACGGCCAGGTCACCACCGTTTGGTCAAAAGTGGCCAACGCCCAGCGCATTATTATCTGTAATGACGACGTGTATAACGACGACGTTCGCCGCACGCTGCTTCGCCAGGCCGCGCCGCCGGGCATGAAGGTCAATGTGGTGAATATCGAGAAAGCCGTCGCCGTTTATCACAACCCGCAATATCAGGACGAAACGGTTTTTTATTTATTCACTAATCCGCAGGACGTATTAACTATGGTGCAGCAGGGGGTGAAAATAGCCACCCTGAATATTGGCGGCATGGCCTGGCGACCGGGTAAGAAACAATTAACCAAAGCGGTGTCATTAGACGCAGCGGATATTAATACCTTTCAGCAGTTAGATAAGCTGGGGGTTAAACTTGATTTACGCGTCGTAGCCTCAGATCCGTCGGTTAATATTCTCGATAAAATAGCAGAGCAGTCCGTTACAGAATAATAAAACGCGCCTTTTATTTCACCCTGGCATTCTGGCTGCATCGCGGCGGCAAATGAGAAAGTCACCAGCAGCATAGATTACTATGCGACTGGGGCGAGAGAATGCAGTCAACAAAGAGGCAGCCTGAAGAACATCGTGTAAATGCCGTAAAAGGCAGGGATTTCTATACCCTCAAGGTGACAAATTATGGAAATAAGTACCCTACAAATAATAGCCATATTTATTTTTTCCTGTATTGCCGGGATGGGCAGCGTGCTGGATGAATTCCAGACTCACCGTCCATTAATCGCCTGTACCGTGATTGGCTTAATTCTCGGCGATTTAAAAACCGGAATTATGCTTGGCGGGACGCTGGAGCTCATCGCGCTCGGCTGGATGAACGTTGGCGCGGCGCAGTCTCCGGATTCGGCGTTAGCCAGCATTATCTCCGCCATCCTGGTGATCGTGGGCCAGCAAAGCATCGCTACCGGAATAGCGATTGCGCTGCCGGTCGCGGCCGCAGGCCAGGTACTCACCGTGTTCGCCCGCACCATTACCGTGGTGTTCCAGCACGCGGCGGATAAGGCCGCGGAAGAGGCGCGCTTCAGAACAATCGATCTGCTGCACGTGTCGGCGCTGGGCGTACAGGCACTGCGCGTTGCGATCCCCGCGCTGGTGGTTTCGCTGTTCGTCAGCGCGGATATGGTCAGCAATATGCTCAGCGCCATCCCGGAATTCGTCACCCGCGGTCTGCAAATCGCCGGCGGTTTTATCGTGGTGGTCGGCTACGCCATGGTGCTGCGCATGATGGGCGTGAAGTATCTGATGCCTTTCTTCTTTCTCGGCTTCCTCGCGGGCGGCTATCTCGACTTTAGTCTGCTGGCTTTCGGCGGCGTGGGGGTCATCATCGCGCTGATTTATATCCAGCTCAACCCGCAGTGGCGTAAACCTGAACCGCAGGCCGCCGCCCCCTCTTCCACCGCCCTTGACCAGCTTGACGACTGATGGAGCCCAACATGGAACAGAAAAAAATTACCCAAGGCGACCTGGTGAGCATGTTTCTGCGATCCAACCTGCAGCAGGCGTCATTCAACTTCGAGCGTATCCACGGGCTTGGTTTCTGCTACGACATGATCCCGGCCATCAAGCGCCTCTACCCGCTGAAGGAGGATCAGGTTGCCGCGCTGAAGCGCCATCTGGTGTTCTTCAATACCACTCCGGCAGTCTGCGGGCCGGTTATTGGCGTGACCGTCGCGATGGAGGAAGCGCGGGCCAACGGCGCCGCTATTGACGATGGCGCCATCAACGGGATCAAAGTCGGCCTGATGGGGCCGCTGGCAGGCGTGGGCGACCCGCTGGTATGGGGCACGCTGCGGCCAATTACCGCCGCCCTCGGCGCCTCGCTGGCGCTCTCCGGAAATATTCTTGGTCCGCTGCTGTTCTTCTTTATTTTCAACGCGGTTCGTCTGGCGATGAAGTGGTACGGACTGCAGCTTGGCTTCCGTAAAGGGGTCAATATCGTCAGCGATATGGGCGGTAACCTGCTGCAAAAACTGACCGAAGGCGCCTCCATTCTTGGCCTGTTTGTGATGGGCGTGCTGGTCACCAAGTGGACCACCATCAACGTCCCGCTGGTGGTCTCGCAAACCCCGGGCGCCAACGGCTCAACCGTCACCATGACCGTACAAAACATCCTCGATCAGCTTTGCCCCGGCCTGCTGGCTCTGGGCCTGACGCTGCTGATGGTGCGCCTGCTCAATAAGAAAGTGAACCCGGTCTGGCTGATTTTCGCCCTCTTCGGTTTGGGGATTATCGGTAACGCACTGGGCTTCCTGTCCTGATTATTCCGCCCGGCGATGCCGGGTCTACTTCAACAAGTTAACCCCAAAGATGGCGCAGTACGGCGAGGCGGCAACTGAATTTATCCCTGGGAGCGTGGATTCACTGCGTGATCCGGGGACATGAAGGAAGCCAATACAGCCGTAATGCGAAAGATGAAGGGGGTGAGGTGGTAAACATGCAAACAACAACAGCCCTGCGCCTGTACGGCAAACGCGATCTGCGCCTGGAAACCTTTGCACTTCCGGCGATGCAGGATGATGAAATTCTCGCCCGGGTGGTCACCGACAGCCTGTGCCTCTCTTCGTGGAAAGAGGCGAACCAGGGCGAGGACCACAAAAAGGTGCCTGATGATGTGGCGACTAACCCGATCATCATCGGCCATGAGTTCTGCGGAGAGATCATCGCCGTCGGCAAAAAATGGCAGCATAAGTTTCACGCTGGCCAGCGCTATGTGATTCAGGCCAATCTGCAGCTACCGGATCGCCCGGACTGCCCCGGTTATTCCTTCCCGTGGATCGGCGGCGAAGCCACCCACGTGGTGATCCCTGACGAGGTGATGGCGCAGGATTGCCTGCTCACCTGGGAAGGCGATACCTGGTTTGAAGGTTCGCTGGTGGAGCCGCTTTCCTGCGTAATCGGCGCGTTCAACGCCAACTATCATCTGCAGGAAGGCAGCTATAACCATGTGATGGGCATTCGCCCGCAGGGGCGCACCCTGATCCTCGGCGGCACCGGCCCGATGGGTCTGCTGGCTATCGACTACGCGCTGCATGGCCCGATCAACCCGGCGCTGCTGGTGGTCACCGACACCAATAAGCCAAAACTCAGCTATGCGCGCCAGCACTATCCCTCCGAGCCGCAAACGCTGATTCACTATCTGGATGGGCACGACGCCAGCCGCGAAACGTTGATGGCGCTCTCCGGCGGCCACGGTTTTGACGATATTTTTGTCTTCGTCCCTAACGAACAGCTCATCACTCTGGCATCCTCGCTGCTGGCCCCGGACGGCTGCCTGAACTTTTTTGCCGGCCCGCAGGATAAGCAGTTCAGCGCGCCGATCAATTTTTACGATGTGCATTACGCCTTCACTCACTACGTCGGCACCTCCGGCGGCAATACCGACGATATGCGCGCCGCCGTAGCGCTGATGCAGGCAAAAAAAGTCCAGACTGCAAAAGTGGTGACCCATATTCTGGGGCTGAATGCGGCGGGCGAGACCACCCTGGATTTACCGGCGGTGGGCGGCGGTAAGAAGCTGGTTTATACCGGGAAAAACTTCCCGCTGACGCCGCTGGGAGACATTCGCGACCCGCAGCTGGCGGCGATTATGGAACGTCACCACGGTATCTGGTCAAAAGAGGCGGAAGAGTATCTGCTGGCCCACGCGGAGGATATTGCTCATGATTAATCGCGATACGCAGCTATGCATGTCGCTGGCCGGTCGCCCGGGCAACTTCGGTACCCGCTTTCATAACTATCTGTATGAAAAACTCGGGCTGAATTATATCTATAAAGCCTTTACTACCCAGGATATTGCCGCAGCGGTGAAGGGCGTCCGCGCATTGGGCATCCGCGGCTGCGCGGTCTCAATGCCGTTTAAAGAGAGCTGCATAGCGTATCTTGACGCGCTTGCCCCTTCGGCAAAGGCGATTGATTCGGTCAACACCATCGTCAACGACGACGGCAGGCTAACCGGGTTGAATACCGACTACATCGCGGTGAAAAGCCTGATTGACAGCCATCAGCTCGACTCCTCTGCCAAAGTGATGATCCAGGGCAGCGGCGGGATGGTCAAAGCGGTCATCGCCGCCTTTCGCGATGCCGGTTTCCGCGATGTGATTATCGCCGCCCGCCATCGCGATCGTGGACTGGTGCTGGCAAAGCAGTACGGTTTTCAATGGCAGCCAAAGCCGGAAGGGATCGCGGCGGATATTCTGGTTAACGTCACGCCGCTCGGCATGGCGGGCGGTGCGGAAAGCGAAACCCTGGCCTTTAGCCCGACGATGGTGGAACGGGCCGACGTGGTATTTGACGTGGTCGCTCTGCCGCCGGAAACCCCGCTCATCAAACTGGCGAAGAAGCGGGACAAACACGTTATCAGCGGCGCGGAGGTGATTGCCCTGCAGGCGGTGGAGCAGTTTGCGCTCTACACCGGCGTGCGTCCGGACGCGGCGCTGGTCGCTGAAGCCGCGGCCTTTGCCAGAGGATAAGGGCAAACGAAGAGCGCCAGGGAGGGCGCTCTAATAACCATTGATCGGAAAGTCGATTGCAGCGCGCAGCGCAGCCCTTCCCTTGCCTGTGAATCATCACGTGAAACTAAGCGGTTCCCGCTAACCTGTCACGCCCGGTAGAGTCACTCTGCGAGGTACTTTCCAGATTAATTCGGAGAATCCCTGCGCCAAAAATCGCCGCTCCGCTTTGCTCAGCGCGTCTCAGCGTGAGCCACGTCAGCAAGCGGTGAGATATCCTGTGATAACATCCCAGCCCGAATAATCATCTGGTCAAATGGAGAAATTATGGAACTGCTGCTATTGAGTAACTCAACGCTGCCGGGCAAAGCCTGGCTGGAACATGCGCTGCCGACCATTGCCGGGCAGCTAAATGGCCGCCGTTCCGCGGTATTCATCCCTTTTGCCGGGGTGACGCAAACCTGGGATGATTACACCGCGAAAACCGCCGCCGTCTTCAGCCCAATGGGCGTTACGGTTACCGGTATTCACAGCGTCGCGGACCCGGTTTCGGCGATTGAGAACGCGGAGATAGTTATCGTCGGCGGCGGCAATACCTTTCAGCTGCTGAAAGAGTGTCGCGACCGCGGCCTGCTGGCGCCGATTGTGGATGTAATGAAGCGCGGGGCGCTGTATATCGGCTGGAGCGCGGGCGCTAACCTTGCCTGCCCAACAATTCGCACCACCAATGATATGCCGATTGTCGACCCTAACGGTTTTTCTGCGCTGGGGCTGTTTCCGCTGCAAATTAACCCCCACTTCACCAACGCGCTGCCGGAAGGCCACAAAGGGGAAACTCGCGAACAGCGGATTCGCGAGCTGCTGGTGGTTGCGCCAGAGTTGACGATTATCGGCCTGCCGGAAGGCAACTGGATACAGGTGACGCAGGGCCACGCCACTCTCGGCGGCCCGAATCCGACGCTGGTTTTCAGAGCCGGAGTGGAAGCGGTAACCCTGAACGCAGGCCATCGTTTCTGACCCGCCGCCCTTGTCCCGGAGGCGGCGCTGCGCGCCTGTCCGGGCTATCCTCCCACAGACGACGCTGACCCCCGTAGCCCGGGCAAGGCGCTTTGCGCCGCCCCCGGGAGCAAAGCGCTGAGTGGCACAATTTCCCGGAGGCGATGCTGCGCATCTGTCCGGGCTACCAGCCCGCAGACCGCGGTATACCTGTAGCCCGGCTAAGCGCAGCGCGAGCCGGGGATGTCAGGCGGTACATCAGCGCTTAATAATCATCGCGCTCATCGTCCTCATCCGGCTGCTCCATCACGCTATAGGCTACCGAGCAGAACAGCGAGTTCAGACGCTTCATATCGCCCAGCAGCGCCAGGTGCAGCGTACTGGTTTCGATACTCTGCACGTTTTGCTGATGCAGGCGATCAACGTGAGCATGCGAGTAACGACGGTTCATAATGCGAAAACGGTGTTTGCTACGGCGCAAACGGCGGGCGCTCGGTACGTCGCCGGAAAAGAAAACCGACATCGCTAGCTGTAGATTGCTGAGCAGCTGATCGTAGAGCGCATCCAGCTCTTTCAACCCCTCCATGGAGAACGCGCGCCGCGCGGCCAGCGATTTATCGGCGATTTCGCTGCCCATTCGTTCAACGATATCTGAAGCCTGCTCGAGGTTGAGCGCCATTTCGATAATTTCCGCCCAGCGGCGGGATTCCTCATCGGCCAGCTCCTCTTTTGGCATCCGCGCCAGATAGAGCTTAATCGCGGTGTAAAGTACGTTGATATCGTCCGCCAGCCGCCGCAGCTCTTTCTCTTCACGCGGTTCACCGTGCATCACTTTATGCAGGCTTTCCAGCATCTGCTCCATGGCATCGCCGATACGCAGGGTTTCGCGGGCGGCGTTAGCCAGCGCCAGAGCCGGGGTGTCCAGCGCTGAAGTATCAAGATGCTTTGGCTTCAGTCGTGCATCCAGCTCCGGCTCATCGCGAATCAGTCGCTTGCAGAGGTTAGCCATCGGCCCGGCGAACGGCACCATGGCGATACAGCGGATCAGGTTGTAGAAGACGTGGAAATAGATAACCAGTTCGGATTTTTGCAGCGGAAGCTCATCCATAACGTTTGCCAACAGATGGACAAACGGCAGGATAATCAGACTACCCACCAGCTTAAACAACAGGCTGCCGAGCGCAACGCGGCGCGCGGCGGCATTAGCGCCGCTGTTGTTTAGCATCGCCAGCAGCCCGGATCCGAGGTTGGCGCCAATCACCAGGCACAGCGCCACCGGGAACGAAATCACGCCGGTGGCGGTTAACGTAGCGGTCAGCAGCACCGCTGCCAGGCTTGAATAGCTGATGATGGCAAATACCGCGCCGATCAGCGCATCCAGCATAATATCGCCGGTCAACGAGGCGAAAATCACCTGCACGCCGTTAGCCTGGGTGATGGGATGCACCGCCTGAACGATCAGCTCCAGCGCCAGCAGAATCAAGCCCAGGCCAATACCCACGCGCCCGAGCTGGCCCGCACGCGTTTGCTTGCGCCCAAGGAAGAAAATGACGCCGATAAAAATCAGCAGCGGCGAAAGCCAGGACAGGTCGAAGGTCAGCACCCTCGCCATCAGCGCGGTACCAACGTCAGCGCCCAGCACCATCACCAGCGCAGGGGCTAACGCCACCAGATCCTGGGCGACAAAAGAGGTGACCAGCATGGTGGTGGCGTTGCTGCTCTGGACCAGCGCGGTAACCCCGATCCCCGCGCAGAAGGCGAGCGGTTTTTTCTCCACGCTGCTGCTGAGTACACTTCTCAGGCGAGCGCCGTAGACGCGCATCACGCCGGTACGAACAATATGGGTGCCCCACACCAGTAGAGCGACGGCGGACAACAGGTGTAGCAGAGTTAACACGGAATCAGCTTCTCCTTATATTTATTTGTTCCAGAAACTCATAAACCGTTACAGGCCGGATAGCGCTTCGCTTATCCGACGGCAACGATCGCAAGCTCCCTTCAGTATAAGGGTTTATGCACAATAAAGAGACAGGGCGCTCGTTGAGCGCCCTGTTAGTTGTAAGGAAAGATAACGGCTGGTGGATCAATCGGCATCGTAACCGAGGTTCGGCGCCAGCCAGCGCTCCACTTCCGCCACGCTCATCCCCTTACGTAACGCATAGTCCTCCACCTGATCGCGCTGAATTTGCGCTACCGCGAAGTACTTACTGTCCGGATGGCTGAAGTACCAGCCGGAAACCGACGCGCCGGGCCACATGGCAAAGGATTCCGTCAGCTTCATGCCGGTACGTTTTTCCACCTCCAGCAGCTCCCAGATGGTCGCCTTTTCGGTGTGCTCCGGACAGGCGGGATAGCCCGGCGCCGGGCGTATTCCCTGGTAATTCTCGCGGATCAGCTCCTCGTTGCTGAGGTTTTCGTTCGCCGCATAGCCCCAGTAGACCTTACGCACCCGCTCATGCAGATACTCGGCGAAGGCTTCCGCCAGACGGTCGGCAATCGCCTTCACCATAATCTTGTTATAGTCATCGTGCTGTGCCTCCCAGGCGTCGGCCAGCGCGTCTTCTTCAAGGCCGCCGGTCACCGCAAAGGCGCCGATATAGTCCGCCTTCCCCGACAGCTTCGGCGCGACAAAATCCGCCAGGCAGTAGTTGGCAAAGCCGACTTTCTCGGTCTGCTGGCGCAGATGATGCCCCACCGTCAGCACATGAGTCCGGGTTTCATCGCGATAGATTTCAATATCGTCGCCGACGCGGTTAGCCGGGAACAGCCCCACGACGCCGCGTGGATTGAGGGCCTTCCCGGCACTGAGCTTATCCAGCAGTTCGTTGGCGTCTTTAAACAGGCGCTGTGCCTCTTCGCCCACGACTTCATCTTCCAGAATGCGCGGATACTTACCGGCCAGCGACCAGGTCATAAAGAACGGCGTCCAGTCGATATAATTACGCAGGGTTTCAATACTGGCTTCCACCTCATGCACGCCCAGACGATGAGCTACCGGCGGGGTGTAGCTTGCCCAGTCAAAGGCCAGGTCGTTATCGCGCGCGGCTTCCAGCGTGACGGGGGGAGTGCGCGGCTTTTTACGTCCGTGCTGAATACGCACCGTTTCGTACTCTTTGCGGGTACGGGCGACAAAATCATCGCGCTGGCTATCGGACAGCAGGGCGGCGACCACGCCGACGGTGCGCGAGGCGTTCTGCACGTAGACCGTCGGGCCGCTGTAGTTCTGCTCGATTTTCACTGCCGTATGCGCTTTCGAGGTGGTTGCGCCACCGATCAGCAGCGGAATAGTAAAGCCCTGACGCTCCATCTCCTTCGCCACGTTGACCATCTCATCCAGCGACGGCGTAATCAGCCCGGAGAGGCCAATCAGGTCGGCGTTAACCTCGCGGGCGGTTTTCAGGATTTTATCCGCAGGCACCATCACGCCCAGATCGACGATTTCATAGTTATTACACTGCAGCACGACGCCGACAATATTCTTGCCGATATCGTGAACGTCACCCTTCACGGTGGCGATGACCATCTTGCCGTTGCTGGAACCTTTCTCTTTGCTGGCCTCAATATAGGGTTCGAGGTAGGCCACCGCCTGCTTCATTACGCGGGCGGATTTCACCACCTGAGGCAGGAACATTTTCCCTTCACCGAACAGATCGCCGACCACGTTCATACCGTCCATCAGCGGCCCTTCGATAACCTCGATCGGGCGCACGGCCTGCTGTCGGGCTTCTTCGGTATCGAGCTCAATAAATTCGGTAATGCCTTTAACCAGCGAGTACTCGAGGCGTTTTTTGACGTCCCAGCTGCGCCATTCCGCCTGCTGGGCGTTGGCGGTATCGTCAGTTTTGCTGCCGCGATATTTCTCCGCCAGATCCAGCAGGCGTTCGGTGCCG
Source organism: Klebsiella sp. CN_Kp066 (assembly GCF_040065135.1). NCBI lineage: Bacteria > Pseudomonadati > Pseudomonadota > Gammaproteobacteria > Enterobacterales > Enterobacteriaceae > Klebsiella > Klebsiella sp. CN_Kp066. The sequence continues at coordinate 121,634 of NZ_JBEAIU010000052.1, forward strand.
TCATCGCGGCGGTTCAGAATCACATCTTCAACCGCGTCGCGCAGCTCGGCGGGAAGGTCGTCGTAAATTGCCAGCTGTCCAGCGTTGACGATACCCATATCCATGCCGTTACGGATGGCGTAGTAGAGGAATACCGCGTGAATCGCCTCGCGCACCGGGTCGTTACCGCGGAAGGAGAACGACACGTTAGAGACGCCGCCGGAGATCAGCGCGTGCGGCAGTTCGCGTTTGATATCTTCACAGGCGCCGATAAAGTCCTGGGCATAGTTGTTGTGCTCTTCAATTCCGGTCGCCACGGCGAAAATATTCGGGTCGAAGATGATGTCTTCCGGCGGGAAGCCCACCTCTTCGGTAAGAATGGTGTACGCCCGGCGGCAAATTTCAATTTTACGTTCACGGGTATCGGCCTGGCCCACTTCATCAAAGGCCATCACCACGACGGCAGCCCCGTAGCGGCGCACCTTTTTCGCATGCTGGATAAACGGCTCAACGCCCTCTTTCATCGAGATGGAGTTAACGATGCCTTTGCCCTGAATACACTTCAGGCCCTTTTCGATAACCTCCCATTTGGAGGAGTCGATCATAATCGGCACGCGGGCGATATCCGGCTCACCGGCGATCAGGTTGAGGAAACGCGTCATCGCCGCTTCGGCGTCGAGCATCCCCTCATCCATATTGATATCGATAATCTGTGCGCCGCTTTCCACCTGCTGGCGCGCCACATCCAGCGCTTCGTTATATTTTTCTTCTTTAATCAGGCGTTTGAATTTCGCCGAGCCGGTGACGTTGGTGCGTTCGCCGACGTTCACAAACAGGCTGTCATCGCCGATATTCAGCGGCTCAAGGCCGGAAAGACGGCAGGCGACGGGGATCTCCGGCAGCTGGCGCGGCGGCAGGCCGGCCACCGCGCGGCTCATGGCGGCAATATGTTCCGGCGTGGTGCCGCAGCAGCCGCCGACAATATTCAGGAAGCCGGCCTCCGCCCATTCGCGAATTTGCGTCGCCATCGTGTCGGCGTCCAGATCGTATTCACCAAAGGCGTTCGGCAGACCGGCGTTCGGGTGGGCGGTGACGTAGCATTCGGCGATACGCGACAGCTCCTGCACGTACTGGCGCAGTTCGTCCGGCCCCAGAGCGCAGTTGAGGCCGAAAGTGAGCGCATCGGCGTGGCGCAGCGAGTTATAAAAGGCTTCGGTGGTCTGGCCGGACAGCGTGCGACCGGAGGCGTCGGTGATGGTGCCGGAGATCATAATCGGCAGATCGACCCCCAGCGCTTCAAACTCCTCTTTGACCGCAAAGATCGCCGCTTTGGCGTTGAGGGTATCGAACACCGTCTCAATCAGAATCAGATCCGCCCCGCCTTCCACCAGCGCTTTGGTGGATTCACGATAGGCTTCCACCAGCCCGTCAAAGGTGATGTTGCGAAAGGCCGGGTCATTGACGTCAGGAGAAATGGACGCAGTGCGGTTAGTCGGGCCGAGAACGCCTGCCACGTAGCGTGGTTTTTCCGGCGTGCGCGCGGTCCAGGCATCAGCGCTGGCGCGGGCCAGTTTCGCCGCCGTAAAGTTGATTTCCGCCGACAGGGATTCCATCTGGTAATCCGCCATCGCGATGGTCGTCGAGTTAAAGGTGTTGGTTTCAATGATATCCGCCCCGGCCGCAAAATAGGCATCGTGGATGGCGGTGATCACTTCCGGCTTGCTGAGAACCAGCAGGTCGTTGTTGCCCTTCAGGTCGCACGGCCAGTCGGCAAAACGCTCGCCGCGGAAGTCCTGCTCACTCAGACGATAGCTCTGGATCATGGTGCCCATGCCCCCATCCAGAACCAGAATACGTTCTTTTAACTGCTGATGCAGTTGCTCAACTTTGCTGCTCACACTCGCTCCCGACAACGCTCAACCAGACCGAAAAAACTCAACGGACCATACTGGCACAAACCGAAGGGGTGGAAAAGAGAACAGCGGGCAAGATGAGACATGTTCAGCTTCACTCATCCGATCAGTCGGGTAGTGATTGCATTATCGCCAAATAAAACGAAAATCATTTCCACGATACAGAAAAAAGGAGTCCGCGATGGCGACCCCCGCTCCCGCAAAACGCGGCAGAAAACCTGCCGCCTCCGCCGCCGCTCCGGCTGGCGGGCAAGTTCAGTCCCTGACCCGCGGCCTGAAGCTGCTCGAATGGATTGCTGAATCTCACGGCAGCGTGGCGCTGACCGAACTGGCCCAGCAGGCCGGCTTGCCTAATTCCACCACCCACCGCCTGTTAACCACGATGCAGCAGTTGGGTTTTGTTCGTCAGGTCGGTGAACTGGGTCACTGGTCGGTGGGCGCCCATGCTTTCGTCGTCGGCAGCAGCTTCCTGCAAAGTCGTAACCTGTTGGCGATCGTCCATCCGATTTTGCGTCAACTGATGGAAGACTCCGGCGAAACGGTTAACCTCGCGGTGCTGGACCCGAGCGATCATCAGGCGATCATTATCGATCAGGTGCAGTGTACCCAACTGATGCGTATGTCGGCGCCGATTGGCGGTAAGCTGCCGATGCACGCTTCCGGCGCCGGTAAGGCGTTTTTGTCGCAGTTGAGTGAAGATCAGGTCACCGGCCTGCTGCACCGTCAAGGTCTGCACGCTTACACCCACGCTACGCTGGTATCGCCGGTGCATCTGAAAGAGGACCTGGCCCAGACGCGTAAGCGCGGCTATTCGTTTGATGACGAAGAACACGCGCTAGGACTGCGCTGCGTAGCGTCATGCATTTATGATGAACATCGTGAGCCGTTCGCCGCTATCTCTATTTCCGGGCCCATTTCCCGCATTACCGATGACCGCGTGACCGAGTTCGGCGCCATGGTGATCAAAGCGGCGAAAGAAGTGACACTGGCGTATGGCGGAGTGCGCTAAATGAGCGATCTGAAATCCTACTGGCAGGATAAATACCCTTCTGCTTTTTGCTGGTCTTTCGGCGATTCAGCGGAGCTGGCCGACGAGCTGGCGGCCCTGGTCATCGCGGGGAAGAAGCGCGGCACCTGCGGTTCGCTTGCCAGCTATCAGCAGGAGCAGCCGCCCGTGACGCCGGGGGCATATCACATTGTGCTGGACGGCCAGGGCAAAGCCGTCTGCGTGATACGCACCCTGATGCTCAGGCTGATCCGGTTTAATGAAATGAGCCCTGAGCTCGCCGCGCTGGAGGGCGAAGGTGATTTGAGCCTCGCTTACTGGCAATCGGCGCATCAGGCATTCTTTGAACGCGAAGGCACCTGGGCGTCGGATATGGAGCTGGTGTACGAAGAATTTGCGGTTATAGAGGCCGCCTGAACCTGGCCGCCTGATTACCCTGCCTGTTGCAGGTTGCCATAGCGCACGCAAAAGCGCTGACGGCGACGATAGGCGTAGACGTCTTCCACGTGGCCGTTGCGAATACGGTTTTGCAGCTCCCGCCAGTAGTCGGCGCGCAGCAGGTCGGCGTGCATCTCTTCAAATAGCGGCCCGATACGCGGGTCGGCGCACAGCCAGTGGCGAAACTCCTCCGGAAAAACATCGCCCGGCGAGACGCTGTACCAGGGCTCGCTGGCAAGCTCATCTTCCGGATAGCGCGCTGGCGGGATCTCGCGGAAATTCACCTCCGTCATATAGCAAATTTCATCGTAATCGTAGAACACCACCCGGCCGTGACGCGTAACGCCAAAATTCTTAAATAGCATATCGCCCGGGAAAATGTTGGCGGCAGCCAGCTGACGAATGGCGTTCCCGTACTCCTCGACTGCATCACGCAGCGCCTGCCCGTCAACCTGCTCCAGCCAGATATTCAGCGGCACCATCCGCCGCTCGATATACAGATGGCTGATCGCAATCCGATCGCCGAGGTCGGTAATTTTCCCACCTGCTTCGGTTTGTAACAGGGCCATCAGCTCGGGCGCAATTTGCCGTTTCTCCAGCACGAAGTTCTCAAACTCCTGGGTGTCGGCCATCCGTCCCACGCGGTCATGCTCTTTGACCAGCTGGTAACAGGCGCGCACGTGAGCGGCAGTCATCTCTTTCTGCGGCGCGAAGCGGTCCTTGATGACCTTAAATACCCGGTCAAAGCCCGGCAAGGTAAACACCAGCATGACCATCCCGCGGATCCCCGGCGCTTCAACAAATTGTTCATTGCTGCGGGAAAGATAGTGCAGGTATTCCCGATAGCTTTCCGTTTTCGCATGCTTCTGGCAGCCAATCGCCATGTACAGTTCGGCGGTGGTTTTACCCGGCAGAATCTCGCGCAGCCACTCGACCAGCGCGCCGGGCAGCGGCGCGTAAACCATAAAATAGGAGCGGGCGAAGCCAAAAACGATACTGGCTTCGGCATGCGTCGTCAGGCAAGCATCGACAAACAGTTCGCCTTCATCGGTACGATGGATTGGCAGAAGAAAAGGCAGCGTGGCCATCGGCGTAACCAATTTGCCTACCAGCCAGGCTGCCTTATTGCGGTAAAAAAGTTCATTCGCCACCTGTAGATACGACCGGGAGAGCAGCTCGCCGCCAAGCGCTTCCTGCAGGCAAACGGTGATATACCCGATATCGCGCGCTCTGTTTTGCCACGGCAGGCGGAGAGGAAGATCGGATAACACTTTGCGTAATAACGTGTCCCAGCCGCGCTCGGGAAAGAAATCTTTCGCCAGCGGCCGCGGTATAGAGCGCAGGCGCCGCTCGGGCTGCGAGCTGAAAATAAAAAGCCGCTCGGGAGTCAGCGAGCGGTGGTCAAACAACCGACAATAGACGGAATTGAAAAAGCTCTCCGCAATTTCAAAGCGAGGGTAATCCGGCAGCAGGCGGGTATAGTGTTCTTTTACCCGCAGCAAAAAGTCGCTATCGGTATTTTTGCCATCGGTAATGCAGCGCAGCTGCTCGACGACCAGGCCGACATGGTGATCGTAGAGATGGATGCGCTGCTTCATCGCCTGCTGGACGGCATGCCAGTCGGCCTGTTCAAAGCGCTGCTGGGCGCCGGAAGTGACTTCAAGAAAACGACCGTACTGGGCGTCGAAACCCTGCAAAATAGTTTGCGCAATCAATAATTCCAGGCCACGTGTCATACCTTCCCCTCTCTCCCTCTCCCCCGGAGAGAGGGAGAGGGGAAATGATCAGAACTGATCTTCTTCTGTAGAGCCGGTTAACGCCGTTACTGATGAGGTTCCGCCCTGGATAATGGTGGTGACCTTATCGAAGTAGCCAGTCCCGACCTCCTGCTGATGGGAGACAAAGGTATAGCCATCTTTCGCCGCCGCGAATTCCGGCTGCTGAACCTTCTCAACGTAGTGCTTCATCCCCTCGCCCTGGGCGTAAGCGTGAGCCAGATCGAACATGTTGAACCACATGCTGTGAATACCGGCCAGGGTGATGAACTGATATTTGTAGCCCATATCCGCCAGTTGCTGCTGGAAGCTGGCAATGGTTTTATCATCCAGCTTTTTCTGCCAGTTAAACGACGGCGAGCAGTTATAGGCCAGCAGTTTGCCCGGATATTTCGCATGGATCGCATCGGCAAAGCGCTTCGCCAGCTCAAGGTCCGGGGTGGAGGTTTCACACCACACCAGGTCGGCATAGGGCGCGTAGGCCAGCCCGCGGCTGATCGCCTGTTCGATACCGGCATGGGTGCGGAAGAAACCTTCGCTGGTACGGTCGCCGGTAATGAACTGACGATCGTAAGGATCGCAGTCTGAGGTAATTAAATCCGCCGCATCGGCGTCAGTGCGGGCAATCACCAGCGTTGGTACGCCCATTACGTCTGCCGCCAGACGCGCGGCAACCAGTTTCTGAATCGCTTCTTGCGTGGGAACCAGCACTTTGCCGCCCATATGGCCGCATTTCTTCACCGATGCCAGCTGATCTTCGAAGTGTACGGCCGCTGCACCGGCCTCAATCATCGATTTCATCAGCTCAAACGCATTAAGCACGCCGCCAAATCCCGCTTCCGCATCGGCGACGATCGGCAGAAAATAATCGGTATAACGCGGATCGTTCGGTTCAATACCCGCAGACCACTGGATCTGATCCGCGCGGCGGAAGGTGTTATTGATCCGATCGACCACGGCCGGTACTGAGTTAGCCGGATAGAGCGATTGATCCGGATACATGCTGGAGGCCAGGTTGGCGTCCGCCGCGACCTGCCAGCCAGAAAGGTAAATCGCTTCAATGCCCGCTTTCGCCTGCTGTAACGCCTGGCCCCCGGTCAGCGCGCCCAGGCTGTTGACGTAGCCTTTTTTCGCTTCGCCGTGCAGCAGTCGCCACATCTTTGCCGCGCCCAGCTGCGCCAGCGTACATTCCGGGTTAACGGAGCCGCGTAGCTTCACCACGTCTTCGGCGCTGTATGGGCGAGTAATGCCTTCCCAGCGCGGGTTGGTCCACTCTTTGTTTAATTCTTCGATTTGTTGGGTACGGGTTTTCATGTGCAGATGCTCCATATTATTTTCCTGGCTTCCCAGGCATTATTGGTGATGACAGTTTGGTCACGGCCAGCGCGCAAAAACCGGAGCGTACTTATAGTACGTGAGGATTTTGAGTACTGCCCGGGGCCAAAATGGCAAACAAAGTAGCCTGGGCCGTCAGGCCAGCAGGCGGTAACCCGGCAAAGTCAGGAAGTCAATGAGCTCATCGGAAGTGGTGATCTGTTCCATCAGGCGCGCGGCCTCGTCAAAGCGCCCGCTGCTGTAGCGGTGCTCGCCCAGTTCGTCCTGAATCACCCGCATCTCTTCGGCCAGCCACTGGCGGAACAGCGCTTTAGTTACCGGTTGACCGCTGCTGAGCGTTTTTTCGTGATGGATCCACTGCCAGATTGAGGTACGTGAGATCTCGGCCGTTGCCGCATCCTCCATGAGGCCATAAATCGGTACGCAGCCGTTGCCGGAAATCCACGCCTCGATGTACTGCACCGCCACGCGAATGTTGGCGCGCATGCCCTCTTCGGTTCGTTCGCCCTCGCAGGGGGCCAGCAGCTGTTCAGCGGTAATTGGCGCATCGTCTTCACGGGTGACAAATAGCTGATTTTTGTTCTCACCGAGCACGCCATTAAAGACGGCCATCGCGGTGTCAGCCAAACCGGGATGCGCAATCCATGTGCCATCATGACCGTTATTCGCCTCCAGCGATTTGTCCGCTTTTACCTTGTTCAGCACCTGATTGTTCCGCTCAGCATCTTTGCTCGGAATAAAGGCCGCCATGCCGCCCATCGCAAATGCGCCGCGCTTATGGCAGGTCTTAATTAACAATCGTGAGTAGGCACTGAGGAATGGCTTGTCCATCGTCACCACCTGACGATCCGGCAGAACGCGGTCCGGGTGATTCTTCAGCGTTTTGATATAGCTGAAGATATAGTCCCAGCGCCCGCAGTTCAGACCCACAATATGGTCGCGCAGGGCATGCAGGATTTCGTCCATCTGGAATACGGCGGGCAGCGTTTCAATCAGCAGCGTGGCTTTGATAGTGCCGCGCGGCAGCTCAAAACGGTCTTCCGTAAAGCTAAAGACTTCACTCCACCACGCGGCTTCCTGCCAGGCCTGGGTTTTCGGCAGATAGAAATAGGGCCCGCTGCCTTTTTCCAGTAACGCTTTGTAGTTATGGAAGAAATAAAGAGCAAAGTCGAACAGGCTGCCGGGAATGGCTTCCCTGCGCCATGTCACGTGTTTTTCCGGCAGATGCAGGCCGCGCACGCGACAGATCAGCAGCGCCGGGTTCGGTTTAAGCTGATAGATTTTGCCAGCTTCATTGGTATAGCTGATGGTGCCGTTAACCGCATCGCGCAGGTTAATTTGCCCCTCAATGACTTTGCTCCATTCAGGCGCCAGTGAGTCTTCGAAATCCGCCATAAAGACTTTTACGTTCGCATTCAGCGCATTGATCACCATCTTACGCTCTACCGGACCGGTGATTTCCACCCGGCGATCCAGCAAATCCACAGGGATGCCGCGAATTTTCCAATCACCATTACGAATGGAAGCTGTTTCCGAAATAAAATCAGGTAGCTTACCGTCATCAATTTCCTGCTGCTGCTGGAGACGCGCCGCCAGGAGTTTATTGCGCTCAGGCGTAAAGCGGCTCACCAGTTCAGTCAAAAATTCGACTGCCTCAGGCGTTAAGATTTGCCTCTCCTGGTCGCCATATGGCTGGCTAAAAGCCAGTTCGTCAGTAATTGTCGCCTGCTGCGTCATGTGCTGCTCCTCTTGGTTGATCCAGTTGGCGCGAACGTAAGATCGTTGTGTAGTTTTCGTTCAGCACAATTAAGACTACGCATTTATTTTTCAAAATCAAAAACAATTTCCATTTTTAATTTAATTATTATTTAACCTATTGATAACAATATAAATAAAGTTTAATCACAATATGAGCCGCATTTCGGAAATAAAAAAGGCACCCGAAGGTGCCAGAGGCAAAATGCTGAAACGCTTTAGGATCGCGTTGTGTAGAAGATTAATCCAGAGTCGGATTCATATGGCGTAGATCGTATGGCGTGATCTGGTAGACGTAATAATTCAGCCAGTTGATAAACAGTAGATTGCCATGGCTTCGCCAGGTGGCGCGCGGTTTGTTCTGCGGATCGTTTTGCGGGAAATAATTGTGTGGAACCTGGGGATCGAGGCCCGCTTCCACATCGCGGAAGAACTCGCTGGCCAGGGTGTTTGCATCATATTCTGGATGACCGGTCACGAAGGCGATACGCTTGTCTTTGCTGGCGAACAGGTAGGCATCGCCCTCTTCCGTTTCCGCCAGAATCTCCAGGTCGGTGTAGTCGCGTATCAGCGCCGCCGGGAAATCGGCATAGCGCGAGTGCGGCGCGAGAAAGCTATCGTCAAAGCCGCGGGTTAATAAGGCATGTGGTTGCAGGATATGGTGTTCGTAGACGCCGGAAATCTTCTCAGAGCGCGTCTGTTTAGGGATACCATAGAGGATATTGAGGGCCGCCTGTACAGCCCAACAGACAAATAGCGTTGAGGTAACATGATCTTTAGCCCATTCCAGCACCTGTTTGATCTGCGGCCAGTAGGCAACGTCATTAAACTCAACCAAACCTAAGGGCGCGCCGGTAACAATCAGGCCATCAAAATTCTGATCGCAAATATCTTCAAAGTTGCAGTAGAAGTTGTTCAGGTGTTCCGCTGGGGTATTACGCGATTCGCGGGCATCGATGCGCAGCAGCTGGATATCAAGCTGCAGAGGAGAGTTGGAAAGCAGTCGCAAAAACTGATTCTCAGTCTCGATTTTCTTCGGCATCAGATTAAGGATGAGCACCTTCAGCGGGCGGATTTCCTGAGTCGTCGCGCGAGTTGTCGTCATCACAAAGACGTTTTCATTACGCAAGAAATTGACGGCCGGTAGCTCGTCCTGCACCCGAATTGGCATAGCTTTATTACCTCATAACATACGTATAAACGTTTAGACATCCAGACAGCTGAAGATACCCAGGAATAATGTGAATGTCGAGCCTGCAAATGCAGGGTGAGAAAATTTCACGGAGATATTTACGTTAGAATATAAGAACAAATAAAAGGAGCACGTATGGTTATTAGTATCCGCCGTTCACGGCATGATGAAGGGAAAAAACTGATTGCGATCTGGTGTCGATCGGTCGATGCAACGCACGGTTTTTTATCAAAAGCATATAGAGCGGAGCTGGAAGAGCTGGTGAGCTCATTCCTACCCGAAGCGCCGCTGTGGGTAGCAGTAACGGAGGAAGATGAGCCGGTCGCCTTTATGCTTCTAACGGGGGAACATATGGATGCGTTATTTGTTGATCCTGCCGTTCGCGGCTGTGGCGTGGGTAAGCTTTTGATTAAACACGCCTTGTCGTTAGCGCCCAGACTGACGACTAACGTTAACGAGCAGAATGAACAAGCGGTCGGATTTTATAAGAAAATGGGCTTTAAGGTGACAGGCCGTTCTGAAACGGACGATCTTGGAAAACCGTATCCGTTATTGAATTTGGTACATGAGTAATGAAAAGGCCGGATAAGGGTAGACCGATGTCCGGCAGTTTCAGACGACAAAAACGCAAAAAGCCCATCCGTCAGGATGGGCTCTTCACTTGTTTGATGCCTGGCAGTTCCCTACTCTCACATGGGGAGACCCCACACTACCATCGGCGCTACGGCGTTTCACTTCTGAGTTCGGCATGGGGTCAGGTGGGACCACCGCGCTAGTGCCGCCAGGCAAATTCTGTTTAATCTGTATCAAGCTGTATTGAAAATCTTCTCAAATCGCCAAAACATCTTCGGCGTTGTAAGGTTAAGCCTCACGGTTCATTAGTACCGGTTAGCTCAACGCATCGCTGCGCTTACACACCCGGCCTATCAACGTCGTCGTCTTCAACGTTCCTTCAGGACTCTCAAGGAGTCAGGGAGAACTCATCTCGGGGCAAGTTTCGTGCTTAGATGCTTTCAGCACTTATCTCTTCCGCATTTAGCTACCGGGCAATGCCATTGGCATGACAACCCGAACACCAGTGATGCGTCCACTCCGGTCCTCTCGTACTAGGAGCAGCCCCCCTCAATTCTCCAGCGCCCACGGCAGATAGGGACCGAACTGTCTCACGACGTTCTAAACCCAGCTCGCGTACCACTTTAAATGGCGAACAGCCATACCCTTGGGACCTACTTCAGCCCCAGGATGTGATGAGCCGACATCGAGGTGCCAAACACCGCCGTCGATATGAACTCTTGGGCGGTATCAGCCTGTTATCCCCGGAGTACCTTTTATCCGTTGAGCGATGGCCCTTCCATTCAGAACCACCGGATCACTATGACCTGCTTTCGCACCTGCTCGCGCCGTCACGCTCGCAGTCAAGCCAGCTTATGCCATTGCACTAACCTCCTGATGTCCGACCAGGATTAGCTGACCTTCGTGCTCCTCCGTTACTCTTTAGGAGGAGACCGCCCCAGTCAAACTACCCACCAGACACTGTCCGCAACCCGGATTACGGGCCCACGTTAGAACACCAGCCATTAAAGGGTGGTATTTCAAGGA
>NZ_JBEAIU010000053.1:0-121774 GCF_040065135.1 Klebsiella sp. CN_Kp066
AGTCGCTGATCACCGTAGAAGGCGATAAAGCCTCTATGGAAGTTCCGGCGCCGTTCGCGGGTACCGTGAAAGAGATCAAGATTAACACCGGCGATAAAGTCTCAACCGGCTCTCTGATCATGATCTTCGAAGTAGCGGGCGCAGCGCCTGCCGCAGCTCCGGCAAAAGCGGAAGCCGCTCCGGCTGCTGCTGCACCGGCAGCTTCGGGTTCTAAAGAAGTTCACGTTCCGGATATCGGCGGTGATGAAGTTGAAGTCACTGAAGTGATGGTTAAAGTGGGCGATAAGATTGCCGCTGAACAGTCGCTGATCACCGTAGAAGGCGATAAAGCCTCTATGGAAGTTCCGGCGCCGTTTGCGGGCACCGTGAAAGAGATCAAAATCAGCACCGGCGACAAAGTCTCAACCGGCTCCCTGATTATGGTCTTCGAAGTGGAAGGCGCAGCGCCTGCAGCGGCTCCGGCTAAGCAAGAAGCCGCTGCACCTGCGGCAGCTCCGGCTCAGGCGGCGAAACCTGCTGCAGCTCCTGCTGCTAAAGCGGAAGGCAAATCTGAGTTCGCTGAAAACGACGCGTACGTTCATGCAACGCCGCTGATTCGTCGCCTGGCGCGCGAGTTCGGCGTCAACCTGGCGAAAGTGAAAGGTACGGGTCGCAAAGGCCGTATCCTGCGCGAAGACGTTCAGGCTTACGTGAAAGAAGCGGTTAAACGCGCTGAAGCTGCGCCTGCGGCAACCGGTGGCGGTATCCCGGGCATGCTGCCGTGGCCGAAAGTGGACTTCAGCAAGTTTGGTGAAGTGGAAGAAGTTGAACTGGGCCGCATTCAGAAAATCTCTGGTGCTAACCTGAGCCGTAACTGGGTGATGATCCCGCACGTTACTCACTTCGACAAAACCGATATCACCGATCTGGAAGCGTTCCGTAAACAGCAGAACGCCGAAGCTGAGAAGCGTAAACTGGACGTGAAATTCACTCCGGTTGTCTTCATCATGAAAGCCGTTGCCGCTGCGCTTGAGCAAATGCCGCGCTTCAACAGCTCGCTGTCTGAAGATGGCCAGCGTCTGACGCTGAAGAAATACATCAACATCGGTGTGGCGGTTGATACCCCGAATGGCCTGGTGGTTCCGGTCTTTAAAGATGTGAACAAGAAGAGCGTAACCGAGCTGTCTCGTGAACTGACCGTGATTTCTAAGAAAGCGCGTGATGGTAAGCTGACCGCTGGCGAAATGCAGGGCGGTTGCTTCACTATCTCCAGCATCGGCGGCCTGGGTACCACCCACTTCGCGCCGATCGTTAACGCGCCGGAAGTGGCTATCCTCGGCGTGTCCAAGTCCGCGATGGAGCCGGTGTGGAATGGTAAAGAGTTTGTTCCGCGTCTGATGATGCCGATCTCTCTGTCCTTCGACCACCGCGTGATCGACGGTGCTGATGGTGCGCGCTTTATCACCATCATCAACAATATGCTGAGCGACATTCGCCGCCTGGTGATGTAAGCGAAAAGCCGGCCTGACGGCCGGCTTTTTTCTGGTAATCTCTTCTGCGTTTTGAAGTTACCAGCAATAAAGGACAAAATCGTTTGCCGTTTGTTGTTTCAAAATTGTTAACAATTTTGTAAAATGCTTGCGGATAGAACGTCCCGGTGGACATGGGCGTAAAAACTATAGCGTCAGACCCGCCGGATACAAATTACAGAGGTCATGATGAGTACTGAAATCAAAACTCAGGTCGTGGTACTTGGGGCAGGTCCCGCAGGTTATTCTGCTGCCTTCCGTTGCGCTGATTTAGGTCTGGAAACCGTCATCGTAGAACGTTACAGCACCCTCGGCGGTGTATGCCTGAACGTCGGCTGTATCCCTTCTAAAGCACTGCTGCACGTTGCAAAAGTTATCGAAGAAGCGAAAGCGCTGGCCGAACACGGCATCGTTTTCGGTGAGCCGAAAACCGACATTGACAAGATTCGCACCTGGAAAGAAAAAGTCATCACTCAGCTGACCGGTGGTCTGGCTGGCATGGCCAAAGGTCGTAAAGTGAAGGTGGTTAACGGCCTGGGTAAATTTACCGGCGCTAACACCCTGGAAGTGGAAGGCGAAAACGGCAAAACCGTGATCAACTTCGACAACGCTATCATCGCGGCGGGTTCCCGTCCGATTGAACTGCCGTTCATTCCGCATGAAGATCCGCGCGTATGGGACTCCACCGATGCGCTGGAGCTGAAAACCGTACCAAAACGTCTGCTGGTTATGGGCGGCGGTATCATCGGTCTGGAAATGGGCACCGTATATCACGCGCTGGGTTCAGAGATTGACGTGGTTGAAATGTTCGACCAGGTTATCCCGGCTGCCGATAAAGACGTGGTGAAAGTCTTCACCAAGCGTATCAGCAAGAAATTCAACCTGATGCTGGAAACTAAAGTGACCGCCGTTGAAGCGAAAGAAGACGGTATCTACGTTTCCATGGAAGGCAAAAAAGCCCCGGCGGAAGCGCAGCGCTACGATGCCGTTCTGGTCGCTATCGGCCGCGTGCCGAACGGTAAAAACCTCGATGCCGGTAAAGCAGGCGTTGAAGTTGACGAGCGTGGCTTTATCCGCGTCGACAAACAGCTGCGCACTAACGTGCCGCACATCTTCGCGATCGGCGATATCGTTGGTCAGCCGATGCTGGCGCACAAAGGCGTTCACGAAGGCCACGTTGCCGCAGAAGTTATCGCCGGTATGAAGCACTACTTCGACCCGAAAGTTATCCCGTCTATCGCTTATACCGAACCAGAAGTTGCATGGGTTGGTCTGACAGAGAAAGAAGCGAAAGAGAAAGGTATCAGCTATGAAACCGCCACCTTCCCGTGGGCGGCTTCTGGCCGCGCTATCGCTTCTGACTGCGCTGACGGTATGACCAAACTGATTTTCGACAAAGAATCTCATCGCGTTATCGGCGGGGCGATTGTCGGCACCAACGGCGGCGAGCTGCTGGGTGAAATCGGTCTGGCGATTGAAATGGGCTGTGACGCTGAAGACATCGCGCTGACTATCCATGCTCACCCGACTCTGCACGAGTCCGTTGGCCTGGCTGCGGAAGTCTTCGAAGGTAGCATCACCGACCTGCCGAACGCGAAAGCGAAGAAAAAGTAAGTTTTTCTTTCAGGCAAAATGAAGAAGCGGCTCAGTGAGCCGCTTTTTTTATGCCTGATGTTTAGAACTGTGTCGCTGTTAATAAAATTGCATACCTTATTAATACTTGAAAAATAGTAACTCTATAAACTTATAGCTAATTAACTATATGTGAGGTGTGTGATGAAAAGATTTTTAACGACGACGCTGTTGGCAGCAACCTTAGTTTCGGGCATGGCCTGCGCAGCTGATGCCGTTATCCCCTGGGCTGATAACAGCGGCGGTACTGAAAGTACGCATATTGCGGCTATGGGCCAGGATTTAAATATGCAGCATCAGCAGATTACGAAGACTCGCGAAGGCGTGTGGGCGGCGAATTCCGGTAGCATCAGCGCTGACGAAGCGGCGTTGAGCAGCACTAAACCGGCTTTTGCGGGCGACCCGTCTCTGATGCCTCATCAGGGCTAACTCATCACGGCGATATGGCCCGGCGGCGTTATCGCGCGCCGGGCTTTTTTACTGATCGATGGCCTGCCAGCCATTATCAGGTGAAAACTGAGAAATGGCCTGCGCCTTGTTCGGCGTTTCTTCACCTAAATTAGTCTGATAAACGCGATCATCCTGGTTGACCATAAAGCTCATGATGCCGGTTTTCCCCCATGTCGCGGGCCATGCCAGCAGGGCGACGCCATGATTGCCCCCATCTTTGATAATACGGAAACGATAGCCATGATAGCCCTCCCCGGGTTCAACGGGGCTGAAGGCCGGCCCTAACGGGCTGGCTGCCTCTCCCGGCGCGACGGGCCAGTAGAGCCCATCCTTCTTGCCGTCGCTGCTGATAATCTTCTGCGCCCAGGCGTGGTTTAACTGATAAAAATCCTGCTGAGCGTCAACGTAAGCGTGCATAGCCTGAATGGCTGACAGTTCATTACGACCAATTGCGCGCGTGAGAATCTCATCTTCAGCCGCGGCCATATCAAAATGCCAGCCATCGTTATCTTTGATGATGGGTATCGGCAGACGCCACTCTGTCCGGCCTACCTCCAGCCAGGCGGTATTTTCCTGCAGAACGATACGGTGGCCAACCTTCCAGTCACGCTGAAAGCGAGCGACGGCGTCAGGGTCGATGCCATCCGGCGGTAAAAATTGCTGCCAGCTATCGCCGAGCAGCTCGTTGAGAGCAGATTCATCATGCCTGCCGATTGCCTCAGCCAGCGCGCTTGCGGCCTCATCAGGGGAGGAAAACTGCTGCTGAGCTAGCGCCATGCCGGGCGTCAGGGCCAGGGCCAGCAGCGTCATTTTTAATAATTTTTTCATTTGCGTATCCTCAGCGATGGCGCAGTTCACGATGGGCGGATAAGTGCTCTCTGACCGCGCTGCGCTGCTCGCTGTTTAAACCTGAGATATGACGGCTCTGCAGGCCGCGTTCCCGCTGCAACTGCCAGTCGGGAGAGCGGATGTCGTTACCGCTGAGTGCATTGACGTGGAGGTCATTTAGCTTCTGCTGGCGTTGCTCGGGCGTTGCGGTCCGCAACTGTTCGCGGCGCTGCTGCTGCCCTGTGGAAGTCTGGATTTGCGTTTTTAGCGCTTCCCGATGTTGCGGTTGTACGGCGCTATGATTAACCGCCTGCGCCTGGTCATAGCCGCGATAGTTATTGCGCTGGGTCAGCTGATGCAGCTGCTGCGATGCGGCCTGACGCTGGGCATCGCGGTAAGGCGCATGTGCGTTCGAGTGACCTGCTGCTGACGCCGGGCCGGTACGCTGCTGCAGCTGAGTCATTGCAGCCTGACGCTGTGCGTTGCGATCGACTGGCTGATGTCGGGTCGCGCTCAGCCCACCGGGAACAGTGGTCTGATGGAATTGCTGCGCAATGTTGTCGTTTGGGTACGGAATATTACCGCGCCAGGTGGGATTATGCTGCCAGCTGGCATGATTCCCCGGCAGGTTTTGCCCGGTGATATGGTTGAAATTATTCACGTTGATATGGATGCTATCGCCGTTGTGCGAGTAGCCGTCGTGATGATCATCATCGTGATGGTGATGATCGTCATCATGATGATGGTCATTGTCATCCCAGTCGATATTGCTGAATAAGGCGTAGGTGGTGGCGACGCCGAGGCTAAAACCAAAACCTTTTACAAAGCTATTGGTGAACTGCTCGCCGGGAGGCGGCGGCAGGTAGACCGGTGGATAGGCCGCGTCAGGCCAGGCGCCATAAACCACCGAGGGATTATAGGCCGGCACATACACGACATTCGGATCGGTGGATTCGATCTTAATAATCACTGGCGCCGGGGCGGAGGAGGTGACGGCGCTGCTACTGCGGGAAGCGGTGGTCGTTGACGTTGACGGAACCGCGGAGCTGGTGGCGGTAATGATTTTCTGCTGCGGCGTGGATTTTAACGTTCCGGTTTGCCGGGCAATGGCGCGTAAGCGCTGCACCGAGTCCATTACGTCCTGAGGTTGGGCAAGAAATGCGTTCCCCAGGTTTTCCACCCATGGCGGGTTTTCCCCCATTAACGCCAGCAGAGCGGGGAAGGCGACCAGCGATTTTACGCTGGGATCCCAGGGCTGATTTGCCACCGCCTGTACCGCCGAATCGCCTTTCATCGTCGGATGATCCTGCGACCACTGCACCGCCTGCACGACGTTGCCCGGATAAGTCGAAGCCATTAGCACCTGTGACAGTAGATTGTCGGGATAGAGCGCAATCGGCGCGACCCACTGATCTATCTGCGCGGGAGTCAAGGCGGTAGTCACCGGCTGAGCGGCGGCGGTTGCCTGAGCCGTCTGCGTAACGGCAGGGGGCTCGGCAGCGGTTTGCGGTTCCCGGCTTTTTACATACAGCGTACCCGCGGCGGCGAGTAGCCCGGCGCTGCAAAGCAGGGCGAGCACGTGGGGTTTGAAAGGCAGCGTCATGAGTACTCCCGACACAAAAGTTGGCCCGTTTCGACTGGCTATTGTCGAACGACGGAGAAGTGCCTGAGTATTAAGGAGGGCGCATTTGCGTTTTTGATTTTTGTTGGGATTGTGGTCAGTTATGTGTAACAGAATTAATTTTATCTTCCGCTAAACTGACATAAAACCTGCAATATTCTGCCCTTAACGATTCAGCTAATTTTTAATGTTGCTTTTTTGTAAACAGATTAACACCCCGCCAAAATCCTGCTATGCTGCCGACGCGGTATCGGGCATTTACCCTACAAACTGCTGTCTCACAGGAGCGTGAAGAGAATCGCCTACCGCATTTTACAATGAGAGCGAGGAGAACCGTCGTGCTAGAAGAATACCGTAAGCACGTAGCTGAGCGTGCCGCCGAGGGGATTGTTGCCAAACCCTTAGATGCAACCCAAATGGCCGCGCTGGTAGAACTGCTGAAAAACCCGCCTGCGGGTGAAGAAGAATTCCTGTTAGACCTGTTAATTAACCGCGTACCGCCAGGCGTCGACGAAGCCGCCTATGTTAAAGCCGGATTCCTTGCCGCGATCGCTAAAGGCGAAGCGACCTCCCCACTGGTTACCCCTGAAAAAGCTATCGAACTGCTGGGCACCATGCAGGGCGGTTACAATATTCATCCCCTGATTGACGCGCTCGACGACGCAAAGCTGGCGCCGATTGCCGCCAAAGCGCTGTCCCACACCCTGCTGATGTTTGATAATTTCTACGACGTAGAAGAGAAAGCCAAAGCGGGCAACGCATATGCCAAACAGGTGATGCAATCCTGGGCAGACGCTGAGTGGTTCCTGAGCCGTCCTCAGCTGGCCGATAAAATCACCGTGACCGTTTTTAAAGTGACCGGTGAAACCAATACTGATGACCTGTCCCCGGCTCCTGATGCCTGGTCCCGTCCGGATATCCCGCTGCACGCGCTGGCGATGCTGAAAAACGCCCGTGAAGGTATCGACCCGGATCAGCCTGGCGTCGTTGGCCCGATTAAGCAAATTGAAGCCCTGCAGCAAAAAGGCTTCCCGCTGGCCTACGTTGGTGATGTCGTCGGTACCGGCTCATCGCGTAAATCCGCCACCAACTCGGTGCTGTGGTTTATGGGCGACGATATTCCGAACGTGCCGAACAAACGCGGCGGCGGTCTGGTTCTCGGCGGCAAAATTGCGCCTATCTTCTTCAACACCATGGAAGATGCTGGCGCGCTGCCGATTGAAGTTGACGTAAACCGTCTGAATATGGGCGACGTCATCGACGTTTATCCGTTCAAAGGCGAAGTGCGTAACCACGAAACCGGCGAGCTGCTGGCGAACTTCGAGCTGAAAACCGACGTGCTGATCGACGAAGTCCGCGCCGGTGGCCGTATTCCGCTGATTATCGGTCGCGGCCTGACCACCAAAGCGCGTGAAGCGCTGGGTCTGCCGCACAGCGATGTTTTCCGTCAGGCGAAAGATGTAGCGGAAAGCAGCCGCGGATACTCGCTGGCGCAGAAAATGGTTGGCCGCGCCTGCGGCGTTGCCGGCGTCCGTCCGGGCGCTTATTGCGAACCGAAGATGACCTCCGTAGGCTCTCAGGACACCACTGGGCCAATGACCCGTGATGAGCTGAAAGACCTGGCATGCCTGGGCTTCTCTGCCGACCTGGTGATGCAGTCCTTCTGCCACACCGCTGCGTATCCGAAGCCGGTTGACGTGACAACGCACCATACGCTGCCGGACTTCATTATGAACCGCGGCGGCGTATCGCTGCGTCCGGGCGATGGCGTTATCCACTCCTGGCTGAACCGTATGCTGCTGCCGGATACCGTGGGCACCGGCGGTGACTCGCATACCCGTTTCCCGATTGGTATCTCTTTCCCGGCGGGCTCCGGTCTGGTGGCGTTTGCCGCAGCAACTGGCGTTATGCCGCTGGATATGCCGGAATCAGTACTGGTTCGCTTTAAAGGCAAAATGCAGCCGGGTATCACTCTGCGCGATCTGGTGCATGCGATCCCGCTGTACGCAATCAAACAAGGTCTGCTGACCGTTGAGAAGAAAGGGAAGAAAAACATCTTCTCTGGCCGCATTCTGGAAATTGAAGGTCTGCCGGATCTGAAGGTCGAGCAGGCGTTTGAGCTGACCGATGCCTCCGCCGAGCGTTCTGCTGCCGGCTGTACCATCAAGCTGAACAAAGAGCCGATTGTTGAATATCTGACCTCCAATATCGTCCTGCTGAAGTGGATGATCGCCGAAGGTTACGGCGATCGTCGTACGCTGGAGCGTCGCGTTCAGGGCATGGAAAAATGGCTGGCCGATCCGCAGCTGCTGGAAGGCGATGCGGATGCAGAATATGCGGCGGTGATCGAGATCGATCTGGCCGATATCAAAGAGCCTATCCTCTGCGCGCCGAACGATCCGGACGATGCGCGTCTGCTGTCCGACGTGCAGGGTGAGAAGATCGATGAAGTCTTTATCGGTTCCTGCATGACCAACATTGGCCACTTCCGCGCGGCCGGTAAGCTGCTGGACAGCCACAAAGGCCAACTGCCGACTCGCCTGTGGGTGGCGCCGCCAACCCGTATGGATGCTGCGCAGCTGACTGAAGAAGGCTACTACAGCGTGTTCGGTAAGAGCGGTGCGCGTATTGAAATTCCTGGCTGCTCCCTGTGTATGGGTAACCAGGCGCGCGTTGCCGACGGTGCGACGGTGGTTTCAACCTCAACCCGTAACTTCCCGAACCGTTTAGGTACCGGCGCTAACGTCTTCCTGGCTTCTGCGGAGCTGGCGGCCGTTGCGGCGCTGATTGGTAAGCTACCGACACCGGAAGAGTATCAGACCTACGTTGCTCAGGTGGATAAAACCGCGGCGGATACCTACCGCTACCTGAACTTCGATCAGCTGGGTCAGTATACTGAGAAGGCTGATGGGGTGATTTTCCAGACCGCGGTATAACGCAATAAGTCAGCGTTGTACATAATCCCTTCAATGCCCGGTGAACATTGCATCACCGGGCATTTTTATTTCCAATCCCTCCGTCCGCGACGCTTTTTTTCTCTCTGACTGCTGCGATAATGACGTTATGGGTACAGTGCAGCGGTGACGTACTGCCCTTGCAGAGGAAAAGACTATGGATTACGAATTTCTGCGCGATATTACCGGAGTGGTAAAGGTGCGAATGTCGATGGACCATGAGGCGCTCGGCCACTGGTTCAACGAGGAGGTTAAAGGCAACCTTGCCCTGCTGGATGAAGTAGAGCAGGCTGCGCGTACCATTAAAGGCAGCGAACGTTCCTGGCAACGTGCCGGCCATGAATACACGCTATGGCTGGATGGCGAAGAAGTGATGATCCGCGCTAATCAGCTGGATTTTTCCGGCGATGAGATAGAAGAGGGGATGAGCTACTATGACGAAGAAAGCCTCTCGCTCTGCGGCGTTGAAGATTTTTTGCAGGTCGTTGCTGCCTACCGGGAGTTTATGCAGCAGCGCTAAGTCTGGCGGAGCCTCCGTGCTCCGCCGGGCGTTACACCGCCGGAATATTTCTTGCGTAGTAAATTTCGCGCATCTCTTTCCAGAGCCGATCGGTGATGACCCTGCGCTCTTCTTCCGTTAAATCTTCCGGCCTGGTGTGAAACATGTAGTGCTTAAGGTCGAACTCCTTCAGCAACATCTTGGTATGGAAAATATTTTCCTGATAAACGTTCACGTCCACCATGTCATACAAAGATTTAATATCCTCGGACATGAAGTTTTGAATGGAGTTGATTTCATGATCGATGAAGTGCTTCATACCGTTCACATCACGGGTGAAGCCGCGAACGCGGTAATCGATGGTGACGATATCGGATTCAAGCTGGTGAATCAGATAGTTCAGGGCTTTCAGCGGCGAAATGACTCCGCAGGTTGAGACTTCAATATCGGCGCGGAAGGTGCACAGCCCGCCTTCAGGATGGCTTTCCGGGTAAGTGTGAACGCAAATATGGCTTTTATCGAGATGCGCCACGACGGTTTCCGGTAGCGGGCCCGGGTGTTCCGTCTGATCGATGAGCTGCGGGTCGATCGGCTCTTCGCTGACCAGAATAGTCACGCTGGCGCCCTGAGGTTCATAATCCTGACGGGCAATGTTAAGAATATTGGCGCCGATAATCGAACAGGTCTCCGACAAAATTTCCGTCAGGCGGTTGGCGTTATAGAGTTCATCAATATAGGCGATGTAGCCATCGCGCTCCTCTGCCGTTTTTGCGTAGCAGATATCATAAATGCAAAAACTCAGGCTTTTGGTCAGATTGTTAAAGCCGTGCAGCTTCAATTTTTTCAATTTAGATCACCCCCTTACTTAACGGTGGATAGCGCATCCAGTAAATATTGCGGTAAAGCAAATGCCGCCGCGTGAATTGCCGGGTTGTAATAGCGACACTTCAGGTTTGACTTGTGAAAACGGGCCTGGATGATTTCACTGGAAAGATGGCGCAGGGCTTCATTGTCCGTGGCCCACGCGAAGGTCATGATGCCGCCGTAATAGGTTGGGATCGCCGCCTGATAGAAGCTTACATCACCAAAGTAATGGCTGAGCTTACGATGGCTATCGACGGCTTCATCCTGCTGCAGGAAACTAACGCCGTTCTGAGCAACGAAGATTCCTCCTGGATTGAGGCAGCGTTTGCAGCCTTCGTAAAAGGCGGAAGTGAACAGGCTCTCGCCGGGACCGATAGGATCGGTGCAGTCGGAGATAATGACGTCAAACGTTTGCGCGGTTTGATTAACAAAATTGACGCCATCGTCAATAACCAGCGTAAAGCGCGGGTCATCGTACGCGCCAGCATTATGATTAGGGAGATACTGGCGGCAGAATGAAACTACGCCCGCGTCAATTTCAACCATGGTGATGGTTTCGATGTTGCGATGACGGGAGACTTCGCGCAGCATTGCGCCATCGCCGCCGCCGATGATTAATACATGTTTCGCCTGGCCGTGGGCCATCAAAGGAACATGGGTCATCATTTCATGATAGATAAACTCATCACGTTCGGTGGTTTGCACTACGCCATCCAGCGCCATCACGCGGCCAAAGGCAGCGTTTTCGAATATGATTAAATCCTGATGATCGGTTTTCTCATGATACAGTACGTTATCAACGCTGAAATACTGACCAAAATGGTCGTGCAGCGTTTCATGCCACAGATTGCTATCGGCCACGGGCAGATCCTCCTTTGTTAACACCTGTTACACCCATTAAAAATGAGCGCAACATCATAGCCAACTATAGAAGATGATGCACGGTGGATATTTCAGCAAATGAAGCGTGGGGCATAACCTTTCAAGAAAAGGGAAACACGCCTCCCTGTCAGGAGGCGTGAGGATCAGGGGTTTTTAGCCTGGGGTTGTGCCGCCGTGGCGTCTACGATTCTGACTGAATACACCATGGTCGCTCCGGGCGGGATTTTGGGTGGCCGGCCTTCGCTACCATAGGCGAGTTCAGGAGGGATAACCACCGTAATAGAACCGTGGTTCCCCAGGCGCTTTATTGGCCCGAGGAAGACAGGAGGATAGGATTTTAGGGTCTGAGACCAGACTTTGCCTTCCGCTTCCATGTCGTTAATAACGGTTCCATCGATTAGCGTCTCCTTGATGGTTACGGTGACGGTATCGCTGTCGAGGATCTTACCTTCGCCGGCATAGTCGATACGGCTGTATACCCCATCTTTAAATACCACACCTTTTTGTTTCGCGAATTTTTGTTGGTATTTTTTCCCTTCGTTAACCATCTGCTGTTCTATCTTATGCAGATGCTGAAAGACCTTTTTCGACACATCGAACAGAGCCTTATTGCGCGCTTTCTCGTCGAGGGCGATTTTCCCTGAAAAGGAATCCAGAATGCCCTGCAGAACGGTATCTTTACTGATTTTTATGCCCTGTGAACTGCGGGTGGACAACACTTTTAGCGCCTCCTCGCCCATCGATACGCCGACAGAGTAAGCCTGCTGCTGAGGCTCTCTGGTAAGATCGATAGCCGCCGGGTTTTTACCTGATTTCGTCTCGGCATCAGCAAGCCGGGCCTTTAGCTGGCTTATCTCATCAGCGCTGGCCTGCAGCAGGGCGTTGTTTTCATCTGCCTGCGGGCTGACCGCATTTTCCTGAGGCGCTGACTGCTGCCTGCTGATGGTGAAGGAGTCCAGTTTTGCCGTGAGCGCCCGGTTTTCTACCCCCGTGGCCGCCAGTTTTACCGCCAAATCCTGCTTTTCCGCTACTGCGGCAGCAAGTTTCGCCGCCAGCGCTTGCCGGCCGGTTTCTCCCGCATCCAGTTTTGTTTTGAGTTCCCGCTGTGCGGTTTCTGCGGCGACGAGCTTTGCAGCGAGCGCTTGCTTGTCTGATGCAGCGGCAGCAAGCTTAGAGGCGATATCTTGCTGTTGTTTTTCCTCAGCCGCGAGCTTCTTTAACAGCGTTTGCTTTTCAGCGGCGGCTTCCGTTAGCAGTGATTCAAGCTTTTGTTTCGCTGATTCCGCAGAAGCTAGCTTTTTTTCCTGTAGCAGAATTTTATTTTCCGTGGCATTGAGCTGCCCCAGTTTCTGTTTCATTTCAGCGGCGGCGGAGAGCTCTTTGTCTATTAAGCGTTGTTTTTCTGCTACGGCAACCGTTAATGCTTTCTCAAGCTGGCGAATTTTATCCGTCAGATCTTTTTGATTGTCCTGTACGGCATAAACCGTAGCTGGCTTTGCTGAAAGCTGTTGTCGAAGTTGCCGGATGATTTTATCTTTTTGAGCAATTATTGCAGCCTGGCGTGAAAGTTCAGTGATTTTCTGTTCGTTTTTTTTATTCGTTGTTTGCGTAATAGCGTTTTTTTCTTCAACGGACTTCGCAGGCGCGCGATCTTTCTGAGCCTGCTGCTCTTTAGCGTAATTTAAGAATGCCGGCCCTGACGCGTCACTATTCGAATTTGCCGTAACATGTATCAGCGCCTCTTTTTCCGCGCGAGCGTCGGGTGATGGCGACAGCGCCAGCACAAGCGCTGCTGCCAGCGATATCGAATTGAAGTTAATAGCTATTTTTCCGTTCATGGCTGAACATTTTCACCGCGTTTAACCAGACTATCGATCAGTTCCTTTTCAATATCCGCGCATAGCTTGATTGATTTGAACTGGTACATGGAGTCGATACCCTGTTTAGTTGGCTCTGCAACTTTGCTGCGCACAGAATTATATTGAGATGCGGCGTTGAGCAGGGCGGTGAAATCATTCCCTAATTTAGCTGCCTGCTTTGGATTCACCTCTTTCAGTGACTCCAGCGCTTTACGGCAAGTCTCAATGCGCGCTTGCTCCTCGGCAATTCTCTGCTGTTCAGTTTGCTGTTGATTTAATGTCGCGTCAGGTAAAGGTTTCATTAATCTGGCGGATTGTCGGGATTGTGTTGATTGACAACCTACTAATAAAATGACGGCCAGAGGTGCTATGCGGGTAAATAAGGATATGTTCAAGGTTTCATTCCATTGATAAAAAGGGTCGTTATCGGGCGATAATAATGTGCAAAAAAGGAGATTGCAATAATATGGCTGCTGTTTTTTTTATGGTTTATTAGTATTAATTTTATTAATTAGTTAAACACTTAATGAATTATCGGTGAGGTTTTTGAATTGAGATATGAATTAGTCGTCGCTGTAAAGTGAATTGCTATTACTAATAACGCAATAGCCGTATTTAAACGGCTATTAAACTTGTTAAATCAGAAGCGTGATTATTTCACGTAGGCGAGCAGGCTTAGCGAGTCGCGAGCCAGCGCTTTACATTTTTTGGTGGTAGGAATTTTGATTCCGCTGAGATCCCGATAGCTATCCTCGCCCAGGGCTTTCATATTGAAGCTGTCGTAGTTGCTTAAATCCCACTGGTTCTGCTGAGCAAAGAACACCAGAGCGCGACGAATCTGCGTGTTAGGCAGATTTTGATAACCGCAATCGTTCTTCAGAAAGACGAATACCGCCGTCAAATCAGCCATATCTTCCGCTTCGGACTCGCTTAATGCATAGCTATTGGCGGAGAGAGTAAGCAGGCTGCCAAGCACTATTGTTCTGAAAAGCGTCTTCATTTTTTCTACCATTGAATCACTGACAAACAAAGTTAGCATACTTCTTTACACTACGCTGAGCTTTATTCTTACTCTTCCGCTTGACCTTCCCGTTGGTGGAGGGTTTAAGCTCATTTATTCACCTGCAGAATAAAAGGATGTGAAAAATGCAACGTCGTGAATTTCTTAAATTAACCGCTGCGGTCAGCGTAGCCAGCGCATTGCCGCTCTGGAGCCGCGCGGTTTTGGCTGCCGGTCGTCCCTCTTTGCCCGTGCCGGAACTGCTGATGGCTGACGCGCGCAATCGCATCTCCTTAATCATTCAGGCCGGAAAAACGCAGTTCGGCTCTCACCTGGCGACGACCTGGGGCTACAACGGTAGCCTGCTGGGGCCGGCCCTGCAGCTTAAGCAAGGCGAGGCGGCAACCATCGATATTCATAATCGTCTGGCGGAGGAGACTACCGTGCACTGGCACGGTCTGGAGGTTTCCGGCGTCGTTGACGGTGGCCCTCAGGGGGTGATTCCCGCAGGAGGTTCCCGTACCGTGACGTTTACGCCAACGCAGCGGGCGGCGACCTGTTGGTTCCACCCTCATCAACACGGTAAAACCGGCAGACAGGTGGCGATGGGGCTGGCCGGTCTGGTGCTCATTTCTGATGCAGAAAGTGAAAAGCTGCTCTTGCCAAAGCAGTGGGGAATCGATGATGTGCCGGTGATCGTGCAGGATAAGAAATTCACCCCGGAAGGCCAGATTGACTACCAGCTCGATATCATGAGCGCCGCCGTTGGCTGGTTTGGCGATACGCTGCTGACCAACGGCGCGCTTTATCCGGAGCATGCCGCTCCTCGCGGCTGGCTGCGTTTGCGTCTGCTTAACGGCTGCAACGCGCGTTCTTTAAATTTCTCTACCAGCGATAAGCGGCCCATGTACGTCGTGGCAAGCGATGGCGGTCTGCTTGCTGAGCCGGTAAAAGTTAACGAGCTGCCGGTGCTGATGGGGGAACGGTTTGAAGTGCTGGTGGATACGACGGACGGTAAACCCTTTGATCTGATAACGCTGCCGGTGAGTCAGATGGGTATGGCTATTACGCCATTCGATAAACCGCAGCCAGTATTACGCGTTCAGCCGCTGACGATTCCGGCTTCCGGTAAGCTGCCGGATGTCCTTGCCGCCATGCCAGCGCTACCTTCCTTACAAGGGCTAACCCAGCGTACGCTGCAGCTCTCTATGGATCCGATGCTTGATATGATGGGCATGCAGGCGCTGATGCAAAAATACGGCGATCAGGCGATGTCCGGAATGGACCACGGCGCGATGATGAACCATGGCGAGATGGGGAATATGAACACTATGAACCACGGCGACATGGAACATATGAATCATGGCGGCATGACGCAGATGAAGCACGGTAATAAGGATTTTGATTTCCATAACGCTAACCGCATCAACGGGAAAGCATTTGATATGAATGTCCCCATATTTGCGGCGGCGAAAGGGCAGTATGAGCGGTGGGTGATTTCCGGTAAGGGCGACATGATGCTGCATCCGTTTCATATCCACGGTACCCAGTTCCGTATTTTATCTGAAAACGGCAAGGCGCCTGCAGCGCATCGCAGCGGCTGGAAAGACACCGTTCGGGTGGAAGGCGCAGTGAGTGAAGTACTGGTGAAATTTGACCATGATGCCCCGAAGGAGTTTGCCTATATGGCGCACTGCCATCTGCTGGAACATGAAGATACGGGAATGATGTTGGCCTTTACGACTGCCTGAGGACGTTTCCTGCTCGTTCGCCCTGCGCGGCGGGCGGGCACTTTTCTTAAAGTCCTTACCGAGGGTGTTGATTTATAAAATCACGCATATACTGTCGCGATTGCTTAATAATCAACGAGGTTGAAATGGATATTTACCGCAAAGTGATTGCCGCATCGCTGGCGCTATTTGTTACGCTTTCCGCACATGCCGGGATGACGATGGAACGTAAGGACATACCCGATTTAAAGCTTAGTGTTGAAATCCCCGAGGGGCTGACGCCAATGTCTGAAGAGATGGCAAAGCTCAAATACCCTTCCGAAAACCGTCCACAGGTCATTTATGGCGATGAGAAAGGCAAAGCATCGCTGGGGGTTACCGCAGGGCGCAATCCGTTACCAGCGGAGAAGCTCGATGCATTTAAAGAGATGATGCTTAAGATGCTGGAGAGTTTAAAACCGCAGGCCGAGGCCGTTACCGTTGATGGTCATAAGGGGTGGTTACTCACCTTCTATTCGCAGGCTGCGGATATTGAAATTCTCAATATGATGTTAATCACATCGCAGGATAATAAGGCGGTGCAGATGACGTTTAATATGACCAAAGATTTAGTTGAACAGTATCAGGAAGCGGCAAAAGCCTCTTTGCTTTCCCTGCAGTTCGCGAAGTAACTCTGGTCTCGACTGAAAAAAACGCCCGTAAAGGGCGTTTTTTTATTTCCTGTCTCTAAGACAAGGGAAGGGCCTCAGAAGGCAAAGCGGAATTACTTCGCGTCGTCCGGCAGAGCGTAAGCGACGATATAGTCGCCCATCTTCGTGCCAAACGAACCGTGACCGCCCGCAGAGATGACAACGTACTGCTTGCCATTCACTTCATAGGTCATCGGCGTCGCCTGGCCGCCCGCCGGCAGACGGGCCTGCCATAATTTTTCACCGTTGCTCATATTGTACGCGCGCAGGTAGTTATCTGCGGTCGCGCCGATAAACAGCACATTGCCTGCCGTAGAAATAGGGCCGCCCAGCATCGGCATACCCATGGTGAACGGAAGTTTAATCGGCATCGGGAACGGCAGGCTATCCTGCGGGGTACCGATACGTTTTTTCCACACCACTTCGTTGGTTTTTAAATCCAGCGCGGAGATATAGCCCCAGGCCGGCTGTTTGCAAGGCAGACCAAACGGTGACAGGAACGGGTTTAGCGTAACGCCGTAGGGAACGCCGTACTGTGGCTGAATACCTGCTTCAGTACCGGAACCTTTGGCGTCTTTCGGCTGCTCCATCGGGTTGCCGGGGCCGCGCGGGATCAGTTTTGACACAAACGGCAGCGCCATTGGGTTAGCAATCGCCACCTGGCGGTTCGGATCGACGGAGATACCGCCCCATTCGAACATCCCCAGATTACCCGGGAACACCAGAGTTCCTTGTTCTGACGGCGGGGTGAAGATGCCTTCATAGCGCAGCTGATGGAAGATAACCCGGCACACCAGCTGGTCAAACATGGTGGCGCCCCACATATCCGCGCCGCTCAGGTCTTTTTTCGGGCGGAAGCTCAGATCGGAGAACGGCTGAGTTTTTGAGACGTAGTCACCTTTCGCCGCCCCTTGCGGAACCGGTTTTTCCGGTGCCGGGACAACCAGCTCACCGTTACGGCGATCGAGGACAAAAATATTACCGGTTTTTGCCGGAGCGTAAATTACCGGTACGGTTTTACCGTTGACGTCGATGTCCGCCAGCGTCGGCTGCGACGGCATATCCATATCCCACAGATCGTGGTGCACGGTCTGGTAGCTCCACGCCAGTTTACCGGTGGTGGCGTTTAGCGCCACGATGGAGCTGGCATAGCGTTCCTGTTCTGGCGTACGGTTGCCGCCCCAGATATCCGGGGTGGTCACGCCCATAGGCAGGTAGACCAAATCCAGCTTCGCATCATAGGCGGCTGGCGCCCAGGAGTTAGGTGAATTCAGTGTGAAATGATGTTCATCACTCGGAATCGCGTTGGGATCTTTCGCACCCGGATCAAAGGCCCACAGCAGCTTACCGGTATTCACATCAAAGCCGCGGATAACGCCAGAAGGCTCGCGGGTCGAGAAGTTATCGGTCACGGCGCCGGCGATAACGATCGTTTTATCAGTAATAATCGGCGGTGAAGTCGGTTCATACATACCCGGCGTAGTGACAGGCATGTTGGTTTGCAGATTGAGAATGCCTTTATTAGCAAAGGATTCACACAGCTTACCGGTTTCGGCATTGATGGCGAACAGGCGGCCATCGTTGACCGGTAGAATAATACGGCGCGGGCAGTCGGCAACCACATCTGCCGGCGCATTGTCCGCTCTGGCTTCATGATATGAAACGCCGCGGCAGGTCACGTGCTGGAAAGAGGGATCGGCGTTGAGCTGCGGATCGAAATGCCATTTTTCTTTACCGGTGGCCGCATTAAGCGCGAACAGGCGCTGGTGGGCAGTACACAGATAGAGCGTGTCGCCCACTTTAATCGGCGTAACTTCGTTGGTAATTTCGCCCGGATCGTTAGGCTGCTTGAGATCGCCCGTACGGAAGACCCAGGCTTCTTTCAGATTCTTCACGTTATCGGCGTTGATCTGCTTCAGCGGCGAGTAACGCTGTCCTTCCTGATTACGGCCATACGCTGACCAGTCGCCATCGGCAACGTCGGAAATAGGCGCTGCTGGCGTTGCATCCGCTCTCAGCGTACCGTTGACTTCCTGCGGGTCGTTGAAGCCGGCCCAGGTGAGAATGCCGCCGCTAATCAGCAGGGCGACGACCAGCCCGGCAACGGCGCCAGCGGAAGGAGTCGGCAGGCGACGCCAGACAAAAGGAAGAATCAGCCAGATGCCGAAGAAGACCAGAATGTCGCTGCGTGGGGTCAGCGCCCAGAAGTCAAAGCCAACCTCCCAGACGCCCCAAATCATCGTGGCAAGCAGCAGCGCGGCGTAGAGCCAAAGCGCAGAGCGCTTACCGCGGAACAGGAGGACGGTGACGCCCAGCATCACCAGACCTGCGATAGGGTAGTACCAGGAGCCGCCGAGGGCGACCAGCCAGGCTCCGCCCGCTAAAAGATAGAGGCCACAGAACGCTGCAAAAAGAGCCGTCAGCGTCACGAGTAGCCGTGATTGTTGAGATTTTGTTTCTGCCATAGAAAGACACTCGTTTGATTGTTAATTTTTTACCTGCAATTAATTATAGGATTTAACAAGTGTGATCGGAATCACAAAATGGGCTTTATTAATCACTGCATCGCATATTTCTTTTTGCTGGTATACTGCGTGGCTTGCCGGTCAACGTCGGTGCAATCGCAGCGGCATTGATGATTTACATTAAGAATCAAATGGTTAGTTTTATGAAACATACTGTAGAAGTGATGATCCCGGAAACTGAGATCAAAGCCCGTATTGCTGAGCTCGGTCGTCAAATTAATGAACATTACCAGGATAGCGGCAGCGAAATGGTGCTGGTGGGGCTATTACGCGGTTCATTTATGTTTATGGCCGACCTGTGCCGTGAAGTTCAGGTACCCCATGAAGTCGATTTTATGACCGCATCCAGCTACGGCAGCGGCATGTCCACCACCCGCGACGTCAAAATCCTCAAAGATCTGGATGAAGACATCCGCGGTAAAGATGTGCTGATCGTGGAAGACATCATTGACTCCGGCAACACGCTGTCAAAAGTGCGTGAAATTCTTAGCCTGCGTGAACCTAAATCCCTGGCGATTTGTACCCTGCTCGATAAGCCAAGCCGCCGTGAAGTTAACGTGCCGGTAGAGTTCGTCGGTTTTGCGATCCCGGATGAATTCGTCGTGGGCTACGGCATTGACTATGCTCAGCGCTACCGTCACCTGCCCTATATCGGCAAAGTGACCCTGCTCGACGAATAAAGCGGATTATCTATCCCGGCGGCCCGGGATAATAATTAAGAGGAGCGCGTGAATTACTTGTGATTGACGTGCTTGCTTTTAAGGTTGGAAATACCCTGACGATAGCGCTGTTCCAGCGTTTCGCGGCTGACGGCGGTCACGTCAAGATCGCGTAACATGCCGTCGTGAATGCCGTAGGCCCAGCCGTGGATGGTCACTTTCTGTCCGCGCTTCCACGCCGACTGCATAATCGTTGAGTGACCCAGGTTGTAAACCTGCTCCATCACATTCAATTCACACAGCGTATCAAGGCGACGCTCTTCGGGCATCTCACCCAGTAATGAGCTGTGCTTAAACCAGATATCGCGGATATGCAGCAGCCAGTTGTCGATCAGGCCAAGCTCGGTATTTTCAATTGCCGCCTGCACGCCGCCGCAGCCGTAGTGGCCGCAGATGATGATGTGCTCGACTTCCAGTACATCAACCGCGTACTGCACCACGGAAAGACAGTTCAGGTCGGTATGAATCACCAGGTTTGCAACGTTACGGTGTACAAACAGCTCGCCGGGTTCCAGGCCGGTCAAACGTTCGGCGGGGACGCGGCTATCGGAACATCCAATCCACAGAAAGCGCGGTTTCTGCGCCTGTGCCAGCTTCTCAAAGAAACCGGGGTCTTCCTCCACCAGCATTTTTGACCATAGTGCATTGTTGCTGATGAGTGTATCTATATCGTTCATGGATGTTTACGGGCCTGTAACCAAGTA
Source organism: Klebsiella sp. CN_Kp066 (assembly GCF_040065135.1). Lineage (NCBI taxonomy): Bacteria > Pseudomonadati > Pseudomonadota > Gammaproteobacteria > Enterobacterales > Enterobacteriaceae > Klebsiella > Klebsiella sp. CN_Kp066. Next base: position 20,465 of record NZ_JBEAIU010000053.1, read on the forward strand.
AGTGCGTTGCGCTAATATAGGGTAACCTCACATTTTTTAAAACAACCCATCGCGTGTCGCGACACGAGAAGAGACCTTTAATGACCATTGCTCTGGAACTAAAACAGCTCAAGAAAACCTACCCCGGTGGAGTTCAGGCGCTGCGCGGAATCGATCTGCAGGTCGAAGCGGGCGATTTTTACGCGCTCCTGGGGCCTAACGGCGCGGGGAAATCGACCACTATCGGCATCATCAGTTCGCTGGTAAATAAAACCTCCGGCGAGGTGAATGTTTTTGGCTACGATCTGCAAAAGGATGTGGTGAACGCCAAACGCCAGCTCGGTCTGGTGCCGCAGGAGTTCAACTTCAACCCGTTTGAAACCGTGCAGCAGATTGTGGTCAACCAGGCGGGCTACTATGGCGTTGAGCGCAAAGAAGCGATTGTCCGCAGTGAAAAGTACCTCAAACAGCTCGACCTATGGGAAAAGCGCAACGAGCGCGCGCGGATGCTCTCCGGCGGCATGAAGCGCCGCCTGATGATCGCCCGCGCGTTGATGCATGAACCGAAGCTGCTGATCCTCGATGAGCCCACGGCGGGAGTGGATATTGAGCTTCGTCGCTCGATGTGGGGATTTTTGAAAGATCTCAACGATAAAGGCACGACGATTATCCTGACCACCCACTATCTGGAAGAGGCCGAAATGCTGTGCCGCAATATCGGCATTATTCAGCGCGGCGAGCTGGTGGAAAACACATCGATGAAAGCGCTGCTGGCCAAGCTGAAATCAGAAACTTTTATTCTCGACCTGGCTCCCAAAAGCCCGCTGCCGGTGCTGGAAGGCTATCAGTATCGTCTGGTCGATACGTCGACTCTGGAGGTAGAAGTGCTGCGCGAGCAGGGGATTAACAGCGTGTTCACTCAGCTGAGCGCGCAGGGAATACAGGTATTAAGTATGCGTAACAAAGCAAACCGGCTTGAAGAGCTGTTTGTCACGCTGGTGCATGACCGGAAAGGAGAATCAGCATGATGCAGCTTTATTGGGTCGCGCTGAAAAGCATCTGGACCAAAGAGATCCATCGGTTTATGCGTATCTGGGTCCAGACGCTGGTGCCGCCGGTGATAACCATGACCCTCTACTTTGTCATTTTTGGCAATCTGATCGGTTCGCGCATCGGTGAGATGCACGGTTTTACCTATATGCAGTTTATCGTGCCGGGTCTGATCATGATGGCGGTGATCACCAACGCCTATGCCAACGTGGCGTCCTCTTTCTTCAGCGCCAAATTCCAGCGCAATATTGAAGAACTGCTGGTCGCGCCGGTCCCCACGCACGTGGTGATCGCCGGCTATGTGGGCGGCGGAGTTGCCCGCGGTCTGTGCGTCGGGATTCTGGTGACGGCGATTTCGCTATTTTTCGTTCCGTTCCAGGTCCACTCGTGGGTATTTGTCGCTCTGACCCTGATACTGACCGCCGTGCTATTCTCGCTGGCCGGCCTGCTGAACGCGGTGTTTGCTAAAACCTTTGACGATATCAGCCTTATTCCGACCTTCGTGCTGACGCCGTTGACCTACCTTGGCGGGATTTTTTATTCCCTGACCCTGCTGCCGCCCTTCTGGCAAGGGCTGTCGCATCTCAATCCGATCGTCTATATGATCAGCGGCTTCCGCTACGGCTTCCTCGGAATTAACGATGTTCCGCTGGCGACGACCTTCGGCGTGCTGGTCGTGTTTATCGTCGCGTTTTATCTCCTGTGCTGGTATCTGATCCAGCGCGGACGCGGGCTGCGCAGCTAATTTAACCACCGATGGCGCTTTGCTGCTCACTGAGGCAAAGCGCCAGCCAACAATTTGATTGCCATCACCGATATTCATCACTTGCCTTGCTAAATTGTTTGCCTGCTAAGGAGGTAGGCGATGTTAGGTTGGGTGATTACCTGCCATGATGAACTGGCGCAGGAGATGCTGGATCGTCTGGAGAAAAAGTTTGGGCCGTTGACGCAGTGCCGGGCGGTCAACTACTGGCGCAATCTCAGCAGCAACATGCTGAGCCGTATGATGTGCGATGCGCTACATGAGACGGACAGCGGCGAAGGCGTTATTTTCCTGACCGATAAATCCGGCGCGGCGCCTTATCGCGTGGCGGCGCTGATGAGCCATAAGCACACCCACTGTGAAGTGATTTCCGGGATCGACTATTCATTACTGGAAAGTATGTATTTGCTGCGCCAGAGCCTGAGCAGCGAAGCCTTCCGACACGCCATTGTCAGCGCCGGAGGCCCGGCGGTGAGCAGTCTCTGGCATCAGCAGCAAAAGAATCCACCCTTCCGGCTGCTGCATGAGCCGTACGGGAATTAAGCATTGGTATTGATCGCGCTTTTGTTACAATGACGGCAGTTTTTATCTACCGGTTCGATGCGCATGCTTGCCCGAATGTTTGTTTTACTCCTTCTGCTTACGGCGTGCAGCGCTTCCGCCAGCCTGTTAAGCCAGCAGGGCACCCCCGCGCGCTATATGCAAACGACCGAAGATGCGGATATCTGGGCGCAGGTTGGCAGCCAGGTAGTGAGCGTCGGCAACGTACGGGCAGGGCAAATACTGGCGGTAGTGCCGACCGCAGCCGATTACTACGAGTTTAATTTTGGCTTTGCGACCGGCTTTATCGATAAAGGCCACCTAGGGCCAGTGCAGGGCAAGCAGCGGGTTGAGGATAGCCTCGGCGACCTGCATAAGCCTCTGAGCAACCAGAATCTCATTACCTGGAAAGATACGCCCGTCTATGATGGCCCCTCCGCTGGCAGCGCGCCGTTCGGCACCCTGGCGAATAATTTGCGCTATCCGATTATCAGCAAGCTCCGGGATCGGTTGAATCAAACCTGGTTTCAGATACGCATCGGTAACCGCCTGGCGTGGGTGAGCAGTCTGGATGCGCAGGAAGATAACGGCATCCCCATACTCACTTATCACCATATTCTGCGTGACGAAGAAAACACCCGGTTTCGTCATACCTCGACCACGACTTCCGTTCGCGCCTTCAGCAACCAGATGACCTGGCTACGCGACCAGGGCTATGCCACGCTGAGCATGTATCAACTGGAAGGTTATCTGCGTAATAAAGTGAATCTTCCGGCGCGTTCGGTGGTGATCACTTTTGACGATGGTCTGAAATCGGTCAACCGCTATGCGTACCCGATTCTTAAGCAATATGGCTTTCACGCTACGGCTTTTATTATTTCATCGCGCATCAAGCGCCATCCGCAGAAATGGGCGCCGAACTCGCTGCAGTTTATGAGCATTTCCGAGTTAAAACAGATTCAGGATGTCTTCGACGTGCAGTCGCATACCCATTTCCTGCATCGGGTTGATGCCCGGCGTCATCCGATTCTGCTCAGCCGCAGCTATCACAATATTCTGTTTGATTTTGAACACTCGCGGCGGGCGCTGGCGCAGTTTAATCCCCACGTGCTGTATCTTTCTTATCCGTTTGGCGGCTATAACGCTAAGGCGGTTCAGGCGGCGAACGACGCCGGTTTTCATCTGGCGGTGACTACCGTGAGAGGTAAGGTAAAGCCGGGCGACAATCCGTTCTTATTGAAAAGGCTATATATTCTCAGAACGGATTCGCTGGAGACGATGTCGCGGCTGATTAGCAATCAGCCGCAGGGGTAATCTCAGTCATAGGTCATGTTAAAAACGGCAGTTGCTTTAAATTGACCAACAACAAGCGGGTTACCATCTCTTTCCATACGGGCGATAAAGTTGAAAGTTTTGCTGCCTGGAATGGTGTTGTCGCTTACCACGTAATTAGAATTGGCGTTGTTGGGAATAAGTTGAGTCGTTTTATTGTAAAGAATTTTTACGCCAATACCGGTAGCCGCGTTTGTATTCAGGGTATTACCCAGCAGATCCGCTCCACTTCCCGTTGTCTTGAGGGTGGTCATTTTTGTCGTGAATTTTGCCACGCTGGTACAGTCGCTGACATCAATGTTAAAAGGCACATCTTTAGTAGTATTGCCATTTTTTAAGTCTGATATGAAATAATCCCCCATGGCAACATTAGTACCTCCGTCGCCAAGCGCCATCACACTGCAGGTTGGTAAAACCAGAGGAATGGAGAAGGTATCTTCCGTGACATAAAAGGCATAAGGCTGATTGTTGCTATCCGAGGGAACGCCGAGACTCGCCCAGCCTAGTAAGCCCGCCTGGGGTTTTAAATAGGTTAATTTTTGCGGATTGCCATTAAATGACTCTTTTAGGTAGACGTAAATTGTAGCTTTAAATGTTTTTTCATCCCAGTTATCTTCATACCCATCGTTATAAGAAATTATTTGAAAGTCTTGTGTGTTTTGCGCAAACATGTTTCCGGAGCCGGTAGTTGTATTTATTCGCACCTGGTACTCAATGCCTGGAATATTAGTGAGAAAAGAGGCAAAATTATACAGTCCCTGTCCTGTTATATTTGGCGAGGTTTTAGCCCACAAGTCTTCGCCATCATTACCTGCGCTACAATCTCCTGTAATTGTCGGGGTTAGCTTTGTGTCAAATTGGGCGATCATATGAGATTGGCCACTGGTTGGCGTGGGTAGCCTGATTTCTTTATAACTTCCGTTAACCAGCGTTGTGCTACCACCTTTGCCGCTGTTAAAACGGCACTCTATAGCCGCCTGGGCGGGCTGGCTACAGAATAAGATGCATAAAGCTATTACTGTAGTGAGGGTGGATATACATAGGGTTCCTGGCTTTGTTTTTTTCAGCATTTTGTCTACATCCTGTAGCATATTAATTGTATATCGCATCCACTAAAACGTGGCTGGTCACTTTTCCAGCGCTTACCGTACCGGTGCTCTGATAGCGGGCATAAAAATCGTAGCTGGTTAAATAGCTTTCCGCTTTTGAGACATCGAAAGCGACAGCGGAGCTGCCGTCGCTATTCACAACGTTACGGTTATCGCGGGAAGAAAAAATAACAATTCCCACGTTTTCCGCTCCGCCTGCCGTCGCCGGTGTTTCATTAATAAATACCTGCTGGCTTTCCGCAGGCCAGATCCCGTTTTGCGGTTGGAAACTAAAGGTCATGGTATTGACCGTCGCGCCATCGCCTGAGCAGCTTTCAACATTTACGCTAAAGAGCGTACCGCTGGCGGCGTCGTCAGGCTGCAAACGAGGGGTGCCGTCGTTGTTATAAAACCAACTGCGGGAAACAATGGGTAAATGCACTGTCCCATTATCGGAAAGTGAAATCTGGCAGGTATTCTCCACAATATTGGCCTGCAGAGTGACGTCCAGTCCTTCGTTATTTCCATCAGCAAAACAAGAAGCTATGCACAGACCGCCAGTCATTCCCATAGCCAACAATGCCTTCCCTATTGGGGCAATAATACGGATACAGAATGACATAGCGGTTCTGTTCCTCTTACTTACTGATAGGTGATAACAAACGTCACAGGCGAGCTGACGCTACCCGCTGTCACGTTGGCGATTTTTCTGTCTTTTGCGATAACGATGCGTGAAGAAAAATCGACGTTGAGCGAACTGCCGCTGATGGCGAGCGTTTGCGAAGGTTTGGTATTGCAGCTCAGTAACGTTCCGGTTCCTGATTCTCCTTGCCACACTTCAAAACCCGTAGAGTTGCCTCCGGCAAACGAGTCGCCGTTAGAACTGGGGCCCGAGCAGCCGCCGCCGCTTCCGGGAATAACCTGATATTTAGCAGACTTTACGCCTGCACAATCGGTGAAGGCCACTTTGAACGGTTCGCTGCGACTTTGTTTGACCAGGTCAGATTTAAAGACATCGCCGAAATCGAGCGTACTTACGGGCTGACCGCTGGCGTTCTGGATCTGCGCCGTACAGGTACCGGCTTCAATAGTGGATGTAAAAGTAGCCGAAACGCTACTGGTTCCGGTTATCGCGGCGAAAGAGGGCGCAGAAAAGAGTAATGTGACGATAGCACCGCCCAGAAAAGAGATTTTTTTCATCAAGAGGTTCCTTTTCTGATGATTATTCATAGGTGAAATTGAAAGTAGCCAGCGCGCTAAAAGTCCCCGTAGCGCCCTGGCCTGCTTGAGTTTCAACCAGCGTCGCGACTAGCGGCACTTCTTTATTTTTTATCTCCTGGCTGGTCCATATCAGACGCCCATCGTCCGCACCGGCATTAATAATGAAAGGCGCATCGGTTGCTGACGCTCTGGCGATGGCGATCCCAAGAGAGTCAGCGGCATCCGCCGTTGTCGCGCCATTTATTATCACGGTATCTTTGTACCCTGATTTCGTCCCGCTGATGGTGGTTTTTAGCGATTGCAGGCTTTCGGGGCATTCGGTGATTTTCAACTTAAAGGTTGCCTGCGCTGCGCTGTCGCCGCTGATGATTTTATCCAGGCTCACAACGCCATTCGTACCGATAGGGATGGTGTTGTTTTTGCCATCACCGCTGCCGCCCTCAATGGCCATATCGCAGGTAGTTTCGCGCAGGTTGGCGGTAAAGGTGACATCCAGCGAGGCTGCCTGCCCCGGTATCGCAGTGGCGAACAAAATGCCGCTACAGCCCACCAGATAAAGTTGTTTCAGACTCATTATCTTCATTCTATTCCCTGTAAAAATAATGCCATTACATCTGGCAACGTTGGTTATTTAGCAGACGGGTAAGGCCAATTTTCTTATCCTCCCCACCGTCAGAGAGCCGGTAGTTCACGGTGCAACGGTTCCCGCTTCCGCTTCCCCAGATAACCCGCAGCTTTCCGCTCTCGGTGACGCCGCGGATATAGGCCATTCCCGCCTGTCCGACGGTACCGATAGATTTGCCCCGTTCATTTTGCACATCCGCGCCGAGCGGGATAAATCCGTTGTCGGAACGCTGTAGTTCAAGTAACAGCGAGCGCCCTTCATCGGTCTCAAAATCGACCCGAACAACGGCACCGCTGCGGGGAACAACGACCGTGCTGGTGTTTTTTACCTCCACATCCTCTTCCATGGTGTCGATATTGAGGCCGACGTTGTTCTCACGGTAAGCCGATAAATAGGGCTGGATGGCGTATCCCGAACCGTTGATTTGCCCGTCTCCATTGGTTAAACGAGCGCCTTTGGCTCCCGCAGCGTGCACCAGCGCCAGGGTATCGGTATCGCCGATGCTGTTGGGGGCCAGAGTCAGGCCGCCGGAATGCAGCAGCATGCCGCCGCTGTAGCTCATGGAGTACTGGCGGCTGGCATCATCGGAAGCTGAAGCCGACAGGCTTAAGGGCCCCCACGGGCTGCTGTAGCTGCCGTAACCGCCAACCTGGTTGATTGACGAGCCATCTGACCGGCTGGCGCTGGTGTTAAGGCTGTAGCTGAAGCGATAGTCGTCGGTATTGCCGTTGGCGCTGGTAGAGAAATTATTGTTCGACTTCAGATCGCTGTTGACGCTCATATTGACGGTAGAAAAACCGAGCGGCCGCTTATTGCGCCCCAGCAGGTTTTCCAGCGGAATGCTCAGGTTGAGATAGACGCTGTCGTCCTTATCGCCATATTCGTTATAGGAACGCTGGACTGAAATGCTATAGCTGGCCCATGAAAATGAGTCGTTATAGCCAACCGAGTACTGAGAGGTCGAGGAGGATTTATTCCAGTAATCTTCCCAGCTGCCGCTGACATACAGGTTGCCGTTACTGTTGCTCCAGAGAGAGACCGGCTGACTAATGTTGACCTGGAACTGGTTTTTCATCCGTTGAAAACGGGAAAATTCTTGCGGCGTATCGTCGTTGTTGTGCCTGAGGTTGTCATTTAACGTGGCCGCATCCCGTAACGACATATAGTTTTCAGTGGAAAACCGGTAGGCAGCAATATTGAATGAGGTGCGGGATTCTTCAATCAGCTTGCTCCAGGTCACGCGATAGCTTTGGCCCGTCAGAGTATCCAGGTCATCAATGGCGGTTGCGGAGTGTGTAATGTCAAATGCGAATGCGCCGACGGGCGTATTGGTGGCGATACCCACTAACCCGGCGTAATAGCCGACATCCATATACTGCACGCCGACATAGCCAGTGAAGGTGTTGTTCAGACCGTAATAACCGGTGGCGTAACCCAGCCCTGGTTTCTCTTTTAAACTCTTGTCGCGCAGTTCGCCGGCGCCGATGTCCCAGCGACCATAGCCCGGGCGCAGCATTTGCGTAACCGAAGAGTAGGGCACCGAGAAGACGCGCACGCTGCCATCGGCCTCTTCAATCGATACGTTCAGGTCGCTACCATAGCCGGTGGTGCTAAGATCGGTAATGGCAAATGGACCTGGCGGCACGGTAGTTTCATAGATTTTATTGCCGCTTTGCTTAATCACAACCTTCGCATTGCTCTTTGCCACGCCGCGAATCTCAGGCGCGTAAGTGGAAGCGCCGCCGGGCAGCATGCGATCGTCGTTGTAAAAGCGCACGCCCCGCATGCTAAATGAATCGAAGCCATCGCCGCGGGTATAAGAATCTCCCACCAGAAACTGTGAGCGCAATGAGGTGATATCACGCTGCAGATAGATATCCTGGCTTGCGTAATCGCTGCCGCTGTCCTGATCCCAGTTGGCGTTTCCCCTGGCGCGCAGGTGCCAGGCACCGATGTTGACCCCGTACTTCAGTCCGGCATAAACCGAATCCGAACCGCTGCCATCGCTTTCAGAGTGCCAGGCGTTAAGATCGTAAGAGACCATTGCAGCGGTAATTCCGTCCTGCCAGAGCGAGGGATCGACGTAGCCATCAGGGCGTTTAAGGACATAGATTTGCGGCATGGAGATCGCCAGCTCCTGGGTGCCAATATCATAATTCCATGAGGATTGCGGATACTGTTGTGCAATATCGATGCAGGCGGCGGATTCGAGATCCAGTCCTTCTGTGTTAATGCCTGTTTGCGCCAGCAGCTTACTGGTAAAACAGGGCGTAGCCCGGGGTGTACCATTATCGTTAAAGGTAAAATCCACCAGCATCTTTGGCTTGCTGTTTAGCAAGATTTGCGTTTTATAGGTGCCCGGCGGTACCGGGTTACCTTTAGAAAAGCGGCTGACGTCAATATTGTCGCCGGTACTAAATAAAAACTGATCGTTAAATTCAATGTCATCTGCTGGAACTGAAGGAGCTTCTTCCGCCATTACTGAGGACTGGAGTGCAATATAGATAGTTGTACACAATAATGATCGACGAAAAAACATGCGTTCCCTATTTCTTTGTAAAGGCTGAGATCCTTCAGCGGTGACAATTAATTGATGGCGGCCTGATGTTTTTCGGTACCGCCAAAATCATTGATCGCGGTGTATTCAATTTTTCCGCCTCGCAGCGCTGGCGCATTTTTTACCGGAATGGTTTCATTCGAGAGCGGTGGAATAGTGTGGGAATCGACCTCTATTTTTTTACCGTTGACGGTAATGGTCGCCTTAGCCATTGATACATAATAAGGGCTGCTATTATTGGCAATGAGCGCGGTGCCTTGCTGAGACCATTTAAGATTACCGGCGGCAATAGCCGGATCTCCCGGCAAACCATCCGGGCGAAAAAACATCTTAATGCGGGTACGAAACGCCAGCTGCAATACGTTTTGGCTGTCTCCGTCTTTCGCTTTTGGCGGGACTTCAAGGACGTTAAACCAGAACAGCGATTCCCGATCCTGCGCCAGAGGCTGCTGAGTCCAGGTAATACGTACGGTTTGCCCCTTCGACGGGTCGATACGTGATACCGGCGGCGTGACGATAAACGGCAGCTTTAGTTCCTGCGGATTAACGGTATCGCGACCGTCATCAAGCCACGACTGAACCAGCAGCGGTTTAGTGCCGCGGTTTTCCATTTTAACGGTCACGTCTTTGGATGATTGCGGGTAGATCACACGGGTGCCGGAAATTACAATATCCGCGCAGGCATTAAATGTACTGAACGCCGCGCTGGCGCACACCAGCGATGTCAGCGTAAGTTGGGTAAAACGATGCATAACAATCTGCTCCCTGCAATGCGCCTGCTTTACGCCGCAGACGCATAATCCATTACGTTACGATTACTCGTAAGACATAGTAAAAGTCGCGTTGCTGGTCACTTTACCCGCGGTGATATCGTTGGTGCCTTTAACCCAATCGGCGCTTGGAACGTAAGCCACGCGGTAAGCCAGTACGCCTTCGCCGCTGGTCAGGGTAGCGACCTGGGTGTTGTTATTCGGCAGGCCAACCTGAATACGATCGGTATCGGTGGTGCTGTTGTTAAACAGCGCCAGGCTAACGTTATCGGCATGACCGGTAACGCTCGGGTCAGTTTTCAGCGTGCCGTTAGAGAGTTCGGCAAACTGCTGGGAAGTAAAGGTCGCGGATGCTTTGGTCAGCGTGTCCGGGCAGTTGCTCAGGTGAAGTTCAAACTCTTTCGAGCCAACGCCTGCGTCGACGGTGGTGCCTTCGACATCGGCTTTTTTCACCACCGGCATGCTGATGGTGACGTTTCTGGCGTCAACGCCGTTGTTGGTGGTGATGGTGCAAGTGGTGTCGGAAACGGCGCCATCAAACGTAATGAGGCCAACATCGGTGCCCGGCGTGGTTACCGTATCATCAGCAAATGCGGAGGCTGAGCCTAAAGCCAGAATAATTGATGCAGCCGCAATGGTTAACTTATTCATATATATACATCCATATAAAATTAAACTATCCCATAAATTATGGGAGTGGCCTGAATAATTTCAGGGTATAGAGATTCTAATCTTTTAGATGAGGCGTAATACTGAGTCTTTTTACAAAATAATGTAAGAAAACGTCGGTTGCTAATTCATGGCGGAATATGGTAAATAAAGACTTTCTTTGCCTGAAATAATATATTTCAGGTTGGCTATTTGTATTTTGGGTGGTGAATGATATTGCCTGGGTTAATAATATTGATTTATTTAATGCTATGCATTTGCAAAATAATAGCTCCGGATTACCGGAGCTATAGAAAATATCAGGCAACCTGTACCGGAATGGCTTTTGCCTGGCGCTTCATTTCGTTTTCGCCCTCGAAATAGGCGACTTTCGGCTGCCAGGTGCGGGCTTCTTCGTCAGGCATAGTGACGAAACTGGCGATAATCAAAATATCGCCGACGTTGGCGCAGTGTGCCGCCGCGCCGTTAACGGAGATAATTCGCGACCCGCGCTCTGCGGCGATGGCGTAGGTGGTGAAACGATTACCGTTGGTCACGTTCCAGATATGAATAGCCTCGTTTTCAAGGATGCCGGACGCATCGAGGAAATCCTGATCAATAGCGCAGGAGCCTTCATAGTGCAGGTCGGCCTGCGTGACTTTAACGCGGTGGAGTTTGCCCTGCAGCATATTACGAATCATAACGTCTACCTTTAAAGCTTAACGATAACAAAGCGGACATGACGTCCGCCTTGAGGAAATTCCTGGCAGTATTGCCTGATTTTTAACCCGTGTCTAGCCAGCGAGTGCGACGATCTGATTGTCGATCAAACGCGCTTCGCCGAGCCAGGCCGCCATCAGGATCACCGCTCGCTTACTGGTTTCCGTCAGGTCGAGCAGCGTATCGGCATCGCGGATCTGAATATCATCGGCGCGGAAGCCTTTTTCGTTCAGCTCCTGAGCGGCAATCGCGATAACCTCGTCAAGATTACGTTCGCCGGCCGCCAGTTTCTCCGCCACGCTATTCATCACCTTATGCAGTCCCGGCGCAATTTTGCGCTGCTCAGCGCTGAGATAACCGTTGCGCGAGCTCAGCGCCAGCCCATCTTTAGCGCGCATAATCGGCACGCCGATAATCTCGATGTCATAGCCCATATCGGCCACCATCTTGCGGATGAGCGCCAGCTGCTGGAAATCTTTTTCGCCGAAGCAGGCGACATCCGGCTGTACCAGGTTAAACAGCTTGCTGACGATGGTCGAAACGCCGCGGAAGTGACCAGGACGGCTGGCGCCTTCGAGCATCGTCGACAATCCTGGAACATCGACGTAAGTCTGATTTTCGATGCCGTGCGGATAAATTTCCGCCGCTGCAGGGGCAAAAACTAAATCGACTTTGCGTTTGTTCAGCTTCTCGCAATCGTCCTGCAGGGTTCGCGGATAGCGCGCCAGATCGTCCGGGCGGTCAAACTGCATCGGATTGACGAAAATACTGGCTACCACCACATCCGAACTGGCTTTTGCCGCATCGACCAGCTTCATATGACCATCGTGCAGGTTGCCCATGGTGGGAACCAGCGCAATGCGCTTGCCTTCCTGACGTAAACGGCGGATATGCTGGCGCAGCAGCGGCAGGGTTTCAATAATCAGCACAACAATACTCCTTAATGGAAACTGTGTTCTTCGCCCGGATATTCACCGGACTCCACTTCGGCAACATATTGCCGTACCGCGGCGCGCATGTCGCCCGCTGTGCTCAGGAAATTTTTGGCAAATTTGGGAATGTGACCACCGGTGATACCAAAGGCGTCATGCATCACGAGGATCTGTCCATCGGTGACGTTGCCCGCGCCGATGCCGATTACCGGGATGGTGAGCGCCTCGGTGACGCGTTTCGCCAGCTCGACCGGCACGCACTCCAGGACCAGCAGCTGTGCGCCCGCCGCTTCTAACGCCAGCGCATCATCCAGCAGAACTTGCCCGGCATCGCCGCGCCCCTGAATTTTATAACCGCCGAAGACGTTCACCGACTGGGGAGTCAGCCCGAGGTGTCCGCATACGGGTACCGCGCGCTCGGCGAGCATTTTCACCGTATCCGCCAGCCATGCGCCGCCCTCGATTTTGACCATATTGGCCCCCGCGCGCATCACGATGGCGGCGTTCTCGAAGGTTTGTTCCGGCGTGGCGTAAGCCATAAACGGCAGATCGGCGAGCAGCAGGCAGTTTGGCGCGCCCCGGCGCACCGCGCGGGTATGGTAGGCGATATCTTCTACGGTCACCGGCAGGGTGGAGTCGTGGCCCTGTACCGTCATGCCCAGCGAATCGCCGACCAGCATCACGTTGATACCCTCATCGGCAAACAGCTTTGCAAAGCTGTAGTCATAGGCGGTGATAGTGGCGAAGCGTTTCTTCTCCTGTTTGCATTTCTGCAGCAGGGCGATAGTGGTCGGTTTCATAACGTTTCCTGATGATGAAAGTCATTTTAACCGGCATTCTAGCAGCCGCATTCAGGGGGGCAATGGTTTTAGGCAACCGATTACCACGATCGCCGTAATTGCTAAAAAATGAAGGGGTATTACCAGCTAGCGGGTTTTTCTGCGCCGAGGGTGGCCAGAACATCGCGCAATGCCAAACCGTCGGGGAAACGTAGCTCAGGCGCAATTTCAAACAGCGGCCACAGCATAAAGCCGCGGTTTTTCATATCGTAGTGCGGCACGGTCAGGCGCGGAGTATTCAACACTTGCTCGCCGAACAGCATGATATCGAGATCCAGCGTGCGGGGGCCCCAGCGTTCAGCTTTACGGGTACGGCCCTGCTGCAGCTCGATGCGCTGAGTGTGGTCGAGCAGCGCCTCTGGGGCGAGAGAGGTCTCCAGCGCCACGGCGGCGTTGAGGTAGTCAGGCTGATCCTGCGGCCCCAGCGGCGGTGTACGGTAGAAAGAGGAAACGCTTATCACCCGGCTGTCAGGAATCTCCGCCAGCGCGTTGACGGCAGCGTTAACCTGCTCCAGCGGAGAGGCCAGATTGCTGCCGATAGCGATATAAGCAAGCGTCATGCGCTACCTTCGCGACGCGGCGCGCGTTTACGCGGACGGCGGTTGCGACGACGTGGAGCCGGATCGTCACCCAAATCATCCAGCATATTTTTCTGAGCCGGCGGCGCAGCGACCTGGAACTCGCCCCACCATTTGGTCAGGCGCTGCAGTTCGCCATTGTTCTCGGCGCCGGCGCGCAGCTCCAGCAGATCGTAGGCGGCGCGGAATTTTGGATGCTCCATCAGCTTCCACGCGCGTTTGCCCTGACGGCGGGACATCCGCAGCTGAAGCTGCCAGATATCGCGCACCAGAGTGGTGATGCGTTTCGGGATCGCCAGCGTACGGCAGGCTTCGTCCAGCACGTCGTTCATCGCCAGCGCGAAGGCATCGTAGTAGGCCAGCCCGCTCTCCTGAGCGATTTTCTGCGCGGTTTCCAGCAGCGGGTACCAGAACATCACCGCGAACAGGAACGCCGGATTAACGCGCATGTCGTTGCGAATACGGTTATCGGTATTCTTCAGCACCTGGCTGATGATACGCTCCATTGGACTATCGCCGCGCTCGGTGAAGTAGCGGGTAATGGTCGGGAACAGCGGCTGGAACAGATTATATTCGCGCAGCAGGATATAGGTTTGATATCCGTCGCCGGCCTGCAGCAGCTTCAGGACTTCTTCAAACAGACGCGCCGGCGGCACATCGTGCAGCAGCGTCGCCAGGCGTGGGATCGGCTCGGCGGTCTCTTCGCTGATGCTCATGCCGAGCTTCGCCGCAAACCGTACCGCGCGCAGCATCCGCACCGGATCTTCACGATAGCGGGTCTCCGGATCGCCGATCAGGCGGATAACGCCATCCTGCAGATCTTTCATGCCGCCGACGTAGTCGCGGACGGTAAAATCCGCCACGCTGTAATAGAGGCTGTTGATGGTAAAGTCGCGACGCTGGGCGTCTTCTTCAATCGAACCGAAGATGTTGTCGCGCAGCAGCATGCCGTTCTGGCCGCGCTGGGAGGTGATGCGATCGGTGGTGTGGCCTTCATGATGGCCGCGGAAGGTCGCGACTTCGATAATTTCCGGCCCGAACATCACGTGCGCCAGGCGGAAGCGACGGCCGACCAGACGGCAGTTGCGGAACAGCTTACGCACCTGTTCCGGGGTCGCGTTGGTGGTGACGTCAAAATCTTTGGGTTTTTTGCCCAGCAGCAGGTCGCGTACGCCGCCGCCGACCAGCCATGATTCGTAGCCCGCCTTGTTGAGTCTGTACATGACCTTGAGGGCATTTTCACTGATATCTTTGCGGGAAATTGCATGCTGCTCACGCGGGATAACCGTCATATGTAGTTGTTCGACGGCGGCTTCTGCCTCGCGCTCTTCACGGCTTAGCACCTTACGGCAAAAATTAGCGACTCGGGTAAAAATGGTACACCTCGTAGTGTCAGACGGACTTCAGGACAAAAAAATAGCGGCTAATCATAGCTCAGCGGAACGCATTTGAGAATGCTGGATTTGCTCCGGCCGCCAGTTCGCTATCGCGTACTTGAGTAAATCCTCAATGCTCAGCGTCTGCCATTCCTGAATGACATCCTGATTAAGAAACGTTAGCGCCCGCACAATTTCTGGCCGCGGGTCGCCCTCAGACAGTGCCGGAGCGTGGTTTTGCTTCGACAGTTTATTGCCCTGCGCGTTGAGGGCCAGCGGCAAATGGATATAATCCGGCGCCTGCCAGCCAAAATGCTGATAGAGAGAAATCTGCCGTACCGTTGGTTCGATAAGATCGGCGCCGCGGACGATTTCGCTGACGCCCTGAAAATGATCGTCCACCACCACCGCCAGATTATAGGCGAACAGCCCATCGCGGCGATGGATAATAAAATCTTCGCGCGCCAGCGGCTCGTCGGCAACGATGGTGCCGCGCAGCTGGTCATAAAATTCAAGGACTGGACGAGTTTGCCGCAGACGCAGAGCGGCGTTTTCCGCGCCGAGGCGTAAATCCCGGCAGTGGCCGTCGTAGATGCCGCCCATACCGTGGATACGCGCGCGGGTGCAGGTGCAGTAGTAGCAGAGGCCCTGCTCGCGCAGCCAGGCCAGGCGCTCGCGATAGGCTTCATGACGTTTTGACTGCCAGAGTACCTCTCCGTCCCAGTGCAGGCCGTAGTGGTCTAATTGACGAAGGATAGTTTCAGCGGCGCCGGGGACTTCACGCGGCGGATCGATATCTTCAATGCGCACGCGCCAGATACCGTTCTGCGCCCGAGCCTGCAGATAGCTGCCAAGCGCGGCAATTAATGAGCCAAAGTGGAGTTCACCGGAGGGTGAGGGGGCAAAGCGCCCGATATAGTGTGAATCTTTCATGATATGACTAAAGCATCAGGGCGGGAGAAAGCTCCCGCCAGAGATGCATCAGCGAAGTGATTAGCCTGCCATCTGTTTTTCGCGAATTTCCGCCAGCGTTTTGCAATCAATGCACAGGTCGGCGGTCGGGCGCGCTTCCAGACGACGGATACCAATCTCGACGCCACAAGATTCACAGAAGCCGAAATCTTCGTCTTCGACTTTTTTCAGCGTTTTCTCGATCTTTTTGATCAGTTTACGTTCGCGGTCGCGGTTACGCAGCTCCAGGCTGAACTCTTCTTCCTGAGCGGCACGGTCTACCGGGTCCGGGAAGTTAGCAGCTTCATCCTGCATATGCGTTACGGTGCGATCCACTTCATCCCTAAGTTGATTACGCCACGCTTCAAGAATGCGCTTGAAGTGCGCCAGCTGGGCTTCGTTCATATACTCTTCGCCCGGCTTCACTTGGTACGGCTCCACCCCAGCGATGGAGAGAATACTCAGGGACGATGTTTTACGGTTTTGCCCTTCTTGCATGTTGCTTCTCCTTAACACGCACTATCGATCCCCGTGTTGGGGGAAAAATCAGGCCGCTATAAATAGCAGATGCTTTTCCGGATAGCAATTATCTAAACGTTACACTTGACAACCCTGTGAGGAAAAGCGTATTTGCGCTCGCGACCCGAATACTATTTAGCCGTTTATTTACCGGGGGTTAACACCACGGTAATTGGCTTATTCAGAGTCATCATCTCGGTAGAAAGTTCCGCCTTGTACGCGAGAATTTCCACCCCCTTGTTTTGCGCCTCAATCAATAGCTGTGCGTATCTGGCATCAATATGATGCGCGGGAGAGAAACGGTCGATCGCGGAATGAAGCACCGCGAACAGTATCACCGCCCGATCGCCCGCCGCCGCCACGCTCATCAGCTCCCGCAGGTGCTTCTGGCCGCGCTCGGTGACCGCATCGGGGAAATAACCGTATTCCTTTTCCGCCAACGTAACCGATTTCACTTCAATATAGCAGTTTTGTCGGTCATCTGCTTGTAACAGAATATCAATACGGCTGCTTTCATCACCATACTTCACTTCGCTTTTCAGCGTGTTGTAGCCTACAAGCTCGGGAATTTTACCTGCCAGAATCGCCTCTTTCGCCAACGTATTAGCACGTAGAGTATTAACACAAATTGTCGCGCCTTCGACGGTTTCAGTTAATTCCCATGTGTGAGCATATTTGCGTTTAGGATTATCTGAGGTGGAATACCAGACGGTGTCGCCCGGCGCGGCGCAGCCGGTCATGGCGCCGGTATTGGGGCAGTGCAGGGTCAGCTCGCGTCCATCCGGGGTCATGACGTCGGCGAGAAACCGTTTGTAACGTTTAATCAGGATGGCGGACTGCAGGGGAGGAGTGAACAGCATCAGCTTTCCTTGTCGAAAGGGTAACGTTCCAGCGCCTGATAGCGGGTGCGTCCGCGGCTAAAGCTGGATTGGTAGAGAACAAATTCGTTGACCGCAAACGCCCAGCTAAATCCGGGCGGCGGAATAGGCACCGCGTGGCGCGCGTCGCGCAGCAGGGTGATGTGCGGATGAAACGGCTGCGGGCTTTGATAGCAGCCGCTGCGGGCGGCCTGGGCGCGCAGCATATTCGCTAATTGCAAAACCCCGCGCGGCGGCTGACGAGTACCCAGCCACACCACCCGCGAACGTAGCCACTGCCCGGCATCGTCAAGCGTCAGGGTAAAGCCCGGCTGGCGGATCCGTCCGGCCATTGCAGACAGCGCCCGCTGCTTGTCCGCGCTCACTTCGCCAAGAAAGGCCAGCGTCAGATGGAGGTTAGCCGCCGCCACCGGTCGACCCGCATCCTCGGGAAAGCTGGCGGCGCGCCAGTGAACGATCTGCTGCTGAACTTCTCCAGGAAGTTCAATGGCGAAAAACAGCCTTTTCGGCTCGGACATGATAGAGACTCGGTAATGAATTATCGGGATGCTACAATGCTTGCCCTCACATGTTAACCCCCGGAGCGCTTCGTGTCCTCATTGCCGGTTGCCGCCGTCCTCCCTGAACTTCTCTCTGCCCTGCAGCATGCGCCGCAGGTTTTGCTTAACGCGCCAACCGGCGCCGGGAAATCCACCTGGCTGCCGCTGCAAATTCTCGCCGAAGGTAAAATCAACGGACGTATAATCCTGCTGGAGCCGCGGCGGCTGGCCGCGCGTAACGTGGCGCAGCGGCTGGCGGAACTGCTGGGAGAAAAGCCCGGCGAGACGGTGGGCTATCGCATGCGCGCGGAGAGCTGCGTCGGGCCGAACACGCGCCTCGAAGTGGTGACCGAAGGTATTTTAACGCAGATGATCCAGCGCGATCCTGAGCTGAGCGGCGTGGGGCTGGCGATCCTTGATGAATTCCACGAACGCAGCCTGCAGGCGGATCTGGCGCTGGCGCTGCTGCTCGACGTCCAGCAGGGACTGCGCGACGATCTTAAGCTGCTGATTATGTCGGCGACGCTGGACAATGAACGCCTGCAGAAGCTGCTGCCGGAGGCGCCGGTTATCGTTTCCGAAGGGCGCGCGTTTCCGGTTGAACGGCGTTTTTTGCCGTTGCCGACTCATCAGCGTTTTGACGAGGCGGTGGCGATAGCCGCCGCAGAGCTGCTGCGTAGCGAGAACGGCTCAATGCTGCTGTTTCTGCCCGGGGTAGGAGAAATTCAGCGCGTGCAGGAGCGGCTGGCGGAGCGGGTGGCGAGCGATGTTGTGCTGTGCCCGCTGTACGGCGCGTTGCCCCTGAGCGAGCAGCGTAAGGCGATACTGCCTGCGCCAGCCGGGATGCGCAAAGTGGTGCTGGCAACCAACATCGCCGAAACCAGTCTGACCATCGAGGGGATTCGGCTGGTGGTGGATAGCGCTCAGGAGCGAGTCGCGCGCTTTGACGCCCGGACCGGGCTCACTCGCCTGGTGACGCAGCGCATCAGCCAGGCCTCAATGACCCAGCGCGCCGGTCGAGCCGGGCGTCTGGAGCCGGGTATCTGCCTGCATCTGCTGGCAAAGGAGCAGGCCGAGCGCGCGGCGGCGCAGGGCGACCCGGAAATCCTGCAAAGCGATTTGTCGTCGCTGCTGCTGGAGCTATTGCAGTGGGGATGTCAGGACCCGGCCCAGCTCAGCTGGCTGGATCTGCCGCCTGCGACCAACCTGGCGGCGGCCCGGCGTCTGCTCACTGACCTTTCTGCGCTGGAAGGTGACCGGCTGTCGGCGCACGGGCGCAAAATGGCGGCGTTAGGTAACGATCCGCGTCTGGCGGCAATGCTGACGGCCGCGGAGGATGCCGATGGCGCCGCCACGGCGGCTAAGCTGGCGGCGATCCTTGAAGAGCCGCCGCGCGGCGGCAATAGCGATCTCAGCGCGGCGTTTGCCCGTCAGCAGGGCAACTGGCAGCAGCGGGCGCAGCAGCTGATGAAAAGGCTGGCGGTTCGCGGCGGTCAGCCCGACGCCGACAGCATCGCGGCGCTGCTGGCCTCCGCTTTTGCCGACCGTATCGCCCATCGTCGCGGTCAGGAGGGGCGCTACCAGCTGGCTAACGGGATGGGGGCGATGCTTGACGCCGATGATGCCCTGAGCCGCCACGAATGGCTGATTGCGCCGCTGCTGCTGCAGGGGAGCGCATCGCCAGATGCGCGGATCCTGCTGGCGCTGCCGGTCGATATTCACGCGCTGATTGAGCAGTGTCCGGCGCTGGTCCGGCGTTCCGATATCGTCGAGTGGGATGAGGCGCCAGGCACGCTGAAGGCCTGGCGGCGCACCTGTATCGGACGCCTGGTCATCAAGACCCAGCCGCTGGCGAAGCCGGCGGAAGAGGAGTTGCATCAGGCGATGCTTAATGGGATCCGCGAGAAGGGACTGAACGTGCTCAACTGGACGCCGGAGGCGGAGCAGCTGCGTCTGCGGCTGCACTGCGCGGCGCAGTGGCTGCCGGAGGAGGCGTGGCCGGCCGTTGATGAGGCGTCGCTGCTGGCCTCGCTTGAACAGTGGCTGCTGCCGCAGATGGCGGGCGTCCATTCGCTGCGGGCTCTGAAGGCGCTGGACGTGCGTCAGGCGCTGCAAAACTGGCTGCCGTGGCCGCTGCGTCAGAAGCTGGACAGCGAGCTGCCCACGCATTATACGGTGCCGACCGGTAGCCGCATTGCGATTCGCTATCACGATGAAAACCCGCCGGCGCTGGCGGTGCGAATGCAGGAGATGTTTGGCGAGGCGACCACTCCGACTATCGCCCAGGGGCGGGTGCCGCTGGTGCTGGAGCTACTTTCGCCGGCGCAGCGCCCGCTGCAGATCACCCGTGATTTAGGCGCGTTCTGGCAGGGGAGCTACCGCGAGGTACAAAAAGAGATGAAAGGGCGCTATCCGAAGCACGTCTGGCCCGACGATCCGGCCAATACCGCCCCGACCCGCCGCACCAAAAAGTATTCGTAGCCGGAGAGTTCCCGGGTTGCGGCGGAAACGCCTTACCCGGCTACCCGACCAGCACCGCCCGTAGCCCTGCTAAGCGCAGCGCGAGCAGGGGATATTTTATACCTGGCCCCACAAAAAGATGCCGCCGCCCGCCAGCGCCAGCCAGGGGCCGAAGGCCAGAGGCTGTTCGAGCGAACGACGGGTTACCAGGCGCTGCAGCAGCGTCCAGATCAGGCCGCTGGCGGAAGCCAGCAGCAGCGTATGCGGCAGCGCCTGCCAGCCGAGCCACGCGCCGAGCGCCGCCAGCAGCTTGAAATCACCGTAGCCCAGCGCCTCTTTACCGGTCAGCAGACGGAACACCCAGTACACTGACCACAGCGATAGATACCCGGCCATCGCGCCAACGACCGCCTCCGCCAGCGGCGCGAAGAGATCGGTAAGATTGAACAGCAGCCCGGCCCACAGCAGCGGCAGAGTCAGCCTGTCAGGCAGCAGCTGCGTTTGCGCGTCGATGGCGGCGAGGATTAGCAGCAGCGACAATAAAATTAACCCGCCCAGCAGCGTCATGCCCGCAGGGATCAGGTACCCGACCAGCATAAACAGCGCGCCGGTCGCCAGCTCCATCAGCGGATAGCGACGTGAAATCGGTCGCCCGCAGCAGCGCGAACGCCCCTTGAGCCATAAAAAGCTCAGCAGCGGGATATTGTCCCGCCAGGCGATGGGCTGACGGCACTGCGGACAGAACGATGCGGGGAAGCAGAGATTCACTCCCCCTGCGTACTCCATCATCAGCGGTAAACGATGGATAACGACGTTAAAAAAGCTGCCGAACGCCAGTCCGGACAAGAATAAAAAACCGCTCCAGATTAACGGGAATTGCGCGGCGAACTCGGGTAACAATGCGATGTTTTCCACGGCTATTTTTTCTCCTCGGATAGCCACTGTCCCTGCCACTGCCACGGCGTGCGCCCCTGCTTATCTTTACGGCCGGTTTGCGCAACCAGCAGCGTCAGCAGCGCCGGAGCCGCCTGACGGGTTTGCAGCATGCCGTTAAACGTATAGCGCCCGTCGGGCGTCAGAACGCCCTGTCCGGTGAGGCTAAGCTGATGGGAATCCTGGATCAGGGCGATAGCCAGCGCGCCCGCCGGGGTGCAGCTTAGTTTGCCGCTAACCTGGGCCAGTTCGAGCGAACCGGCGGGGGAGGTGAGCGCCGCATCCTGCCACTGCACGGCGCCCGCGCTTATCTGTCGGCAGCCGCCAGCGTTAAAACGGGCTTCCGGTAGCGTCAGCATCACCTGGCCACGAGCTTCCAGCGGTATCCCGAGCGCCAGCCGCTGGCCGATCGTCCGGGCCGGAATCACGAGTCGGCCCTCGCGCACCACAAACTCGTTCAGGCCGTGCAGCCAGGCCTGGCCGCGCAGGCCGGAGGGGGCGCTAAACGCGATATGCCAGCCGGGAAGCCACGACGAAAAGCCAAACTCCCAGCGTAAATGGACGATGTCAAAACCGCGCCAGCTGGCCTGACGGGCTTCTCCTTGCCACAGGGTGCCCGTGGTTTCGCCGAGCCGCGCGCCTTCCGGCAGCGCCAGGGCCAGCAGTCTCGCCGGCGCGCTAAGCAGCAGCCAGAAGAGATAGACCGCCGCCAGCAGCAGGCCGATAGTGATTTTATTTTTCATCGCTGCGCTCCAGCACCAGCGTAGTGACGGTGACCCGGCCGGGCTGCTGCGCCACGGCGGCCACCGTCAGCGTAACGGTGGTCATCCCCGCCTGCCCCAGCGCGTCGAGCCATGCCATCAGCGCCTGAAAATCGGCGGGCTGCACGCTAAGGCCCAGGCGAGCTCCCTGCGGCTGCAGGCGAACGATGGCGATCCCGTGGCGGGCGGCTTCGCGCATAATCACCGTTGATGGCTCTTGCGGCGCGGCAGGCGATTTCTGCTGGCGAAGCTGCTGCAGAAGGGGAGTCTGCTGGCGCATCCACTGCAGACTGGCCTGCTCCCGGGTCAGCGTTTGCCGCCACTGCGTCTCGCGACTTTGCCAGGGCTGCCATAAAGCGTAATAGACCAGGCCGATAATCAGCATCACGCCCATGCCCAGCAGCAGATGCCGTTCGCGGCGCGTACGCTGTTGCCATAAGGTCATCAGGTTATGCATCGTTATCCTCCAGCGTCAGACGCCCTTCAATACCGTCGGCGTGCGGTTTCATTTCCCCGCTCTGCACGCGGAAGCCGGCCCGCGCCCGCTGGCTGAACTGCTCCAGAGCCTGCGATGAGACGGCGGATATCTCCAGCTGCAGCGCGTTGCGCCCGGCATCATAGCTCAGGGTTCGCAGGCGAATGCCCGGCGTTTCAGCAATGATTTGCTGCAGAGCGCCGAGCCGCGAGATGAGCGCCGGCCGGGCGCTTGCGCTTGCCAGCCGACGCAGATGCTGCTGCATTTGCAGACGTGGATTGACGAGGTTTTTTTCGCTTTTGAACCACTGGCGGTAAAAGTCACGGCTGGCCTGTACCGCGGCGTCGGCCTGGCGCGCCAGCGCGAGATGGTCGTAGAGGCGATTCCCGCTCCACAGCAGCAGTAGCGCCAGCGCAGCGGCGAGAGCCGGGCGCCAGCGTCGGGGCGTCGGCGCCCGGCGGCGTTCAGGGGCAAAATCGCCCTGGCATAAGCAGATTTTACGCGCCTGCGGGTTGCTCGCCGCCAGCTCCAGCAAATCCTGCCTCGGCAGAGGCTGCCACGGTGCGGCAATATCCGGCGGCGGCGAGTAGCAGGCGATGGGCGCGAGGTCAGGCCAGTGAACCAGCAGTTCGCCGAGCCATGAGGTTTCCACCGCCATACCGCTCTCCGAATCGTGGCGAAACAGCCACTGCTCGCCGCAGCGTACGGCGCTCCAGCCGGTTGGGTTGTGCGGCAGGGTTAGGGCATCCGGCGTCAGTGCCAGCACGTTGAGTCCGAGTTGTTCGCACCAGGCCTGCCAGGCGCGCATCTTCTCCCGCCCGACCACCGCCACGGCACAATCGCTTTTATCCCGGTGGAGCAGGGCAAAATGGCTCTCCTCGACCTCTGTTGCCAGCTGTTCTTCGAGTAAAAACGCCAGGGCCTGCTGCGCATTTCGGCGCACGCCGGCGGGCAGAGTAACGCGATGAAACGCGCAGTCGCTGGCGGGCACCAGCACCCAGGCCGGATAATGTTGCGCCAGCAGGTTGAGCGTCGGATCGCCAGCGTCAGGATGCCATTCTCCGCTCTGCGCCTCGTCGCCCGGCGCGGCCAGCCGCCATATCGCCGTCGCGGCATCAGGATTGAGGCGAATAATCAGCACGGTGGCGGAAGAGGTATGGTGGTTATTCATCGGCTACCCAAGAGATTCCATAGCGCCGCTGGACGACGCCGAAGGTTCGCCCCTGCTTTTGCAGGAGGCTACGTTGCTGATAGCGGGCGCTGCCCATCACTACGCTGAAGGTGGCGATAAAACGCTCGCTGCGCACCGTCAGCCACGGACGCGCGGCGGCGGTATCGGTTTTTTGTAGTATCGGCTGCGACAGGAAAGCGGCGACGCTGCTCCAGCCGGTGGCCGCGCGCGCCTGCAGCAGCTGCCGGGCTTCGGCAAGGGTGAGTTCAGCCGGGAAGAGCGCCGACAGTAGCGCGGCCTGAGCGGGCTGCAGGGTATTGACGTTCACCTGCAGCGCATCGTCCGGAGGCGCGCAGACGTAGGGCAGCAGACGCTGATAGAGCGTCGCGTCCATCCCGGCCAGCAGGCGCAGTTCGCTGACATCCTGCAGCGGCTGATTGCCGCTCAGATAGCCGGGGGATTGCGCCATATAGACTTCATCTTCCGCGCCGTTCAGCAGCGGCTGGCGATCGCTGTCCACCCAGTCGCGCAGGGCGGCGGTCAGCTGTAAGGCGCGCAGCGGCTCGCTGCCGAGGTTCTCCAGCAGTCGGGTAAAAACCTGTGCGGGATAAGGGATTTCAACGCTTTCGTCGCCGCTGAGCTGGTTAATGGCGTTGAGGTTGAAGCAGGCCTGCGCGTCGCTTAGGGTGGCGTAGATCTCGCCGTCATTGAGCGTAAAACGTCGCCCCTGCTGGGCCCAGTTCTGCGCCAGATGGGTTTGGTTCGGCGAGTCGAGCGCGTCGCGTTGTAGCAACGCCGCCGCCAGGGTTTCCGCCCCCAGCGCGTACCATTTGGCCTGCAGGTTATCGAGGGTCGTCGCGGTTTGCTGATACATCCGCACGCTGCGATCGGTCATGGCGCTCGCCAGCACCATCATCAGAGCGAGGATCAGCAGCACCATAAGCAGGGCGACGCCGCGCTGGCGGGTATTCATTGGCTGCCTCCCGGCGTAAGCAGAAACAGCCTTCGGATCTCGCCGTATGGCTCCAGCGTCAGGGTGACCTCCAGCCCCTGGGGCAGCCTCTGCGGCTGCTGCCATTCATCCAGCCAGCGGCCGCTGGCGTAAAAGCGCAGACGAAACGCCTGCACGTTGCGCTGCATAACGGTCACCGTGGGCAGACTACCGGGCAGCGGGTCCTGCTGGTCGTAGCTCAGGCGCTCCAGGTGGCTGCCGCGCAGGCGGTAGCTGACGTTCTGAATTTCCGAACGCGGCAGAAGCCCCAGAGGGTTGGGCCAACCGTTGCGGCTAAAAGCGATCGCCCAGTCGTCGCTGCCGAGCTGAAAGCGTCCGGCAAAAAACAGGCTCGCGCTGTCGCGGCTGCGGCGGGGAATGATTTGGCTAAAGTCCGCCGCCATCTGGCTGAACGTTTGCTGCAGCATCTGGATGCGCTCGCCTTTATCGCGGGTGAGCGTATCGGCGCGCATCACATTTTGCAGCACCGTGACCGCAGCGACGCTGAGCGCGGCGAGGATGGCCAACGCCAGCAGCATTTCAACGAGGGTAAATCCGCGAGCTCGCTGGATCATGGCGGCGTCACGTAGGTGCGCAGCGAAGAGACGGGCATCTTTTCGCTTTTGGCATGGCGGACCTCGACGTCCAGCGCCCGCAGCTGCGGGAGGTCGGTTTCCACGCCCTGCCAGCGAATGTGCCAGCTGACGCCCGCCGTCTGCACCGTGGTTTCCGACCAGCTCAGCGCGGGCCAGCGATTTTCCAGCCGTAGCTGCACCAGCTGATTATCCGCCAGCCAGCCGGCCAGAATTTTCTCCTCCATTCGCCCCAGCTGGCGGGTTTGCTGGAGCGTGGCCTGCACCACCGCCAGCCCGGCAAGGGCGAAGACCACCAGCGCGACCATCACTTCTATTAGCGTCATGCCGGCCTGCTTTTTCATGGCGCCTCCTGCGGTTGAGGCTGGCTTTCGCCGCGCGCATTAAACGCGATACCCGTGGCTTCGCCGACGGTCAGCCGAAAGGGGGTCATCTCCCCGCCGGGAAAGATCAGCACATCGGGGTTGTCGCCCGGCGTCCAGGCCTCGCCCTGCGGAAAAGCGAGGCGTAGCTTGTCCCCGACGACGTTACCCGAAGTGGCGGCGCGTCCGGCGCTTAGCGGCAGCCAACGATAGCCGTTCCAGTCGTTGCCGACAGAGGGGGGCTCATGGCTTTCGCGGGCTTGCAGGACCAGAAACTGCCATCTATCGGGATGCACCGAGACGCCAAAAAACTGACCGGTTTGTAGACCTCGCTGCTGGACAAAGCGCAGCTGCGCCTCAAAGCGCGCCAGGGTCTGCGCCGCGCTATCATCGCGCGAGGAGGGGAAGGCCAGCAGCACCATGCCTGCGCTGACCCCCATCAGCAGCAAAATGAGCATCATCTCCAGCAACGTAAAGCCGCGCTGTCGCACTATTTTTTCCCAATCGTCCAGTTACCGATATCGTCATTGCTCTCCGGCACGCCGTCCGGCCCGAGGCTGAAAATATCGACCTGTCCATGCTGGCCGGGGCTTAGCAGCTGGTAATCGTTGCCCCAGGGATCCTGCGGCAGACGGCGAATATAGCCGCCTTCGGGATAGTTGCGCGCGTGCGGCTCGGCCGATGGCGCGCTGACCAGCGCCTGCAGCCCCTGCTCGGTGGTGGGATAGCGGCTGTTGTCCAGTTTGTACATGTCCAGCGCCCCCTCGAGCGCCACAAGATCGCTGACCACTTTTTGCCGATCGGCCTTTTCTTTGTTGCCCATCAGATTGGGCACCACGAGGCTGGCGAGTACGCCGAGGATAACAATCACCACCATGATTTCCAGTAAGGTGAAGCCGCGCTGTCGTTGCATATTTTTCTCCATTAGAACAATTACATACTCATCAGGGTATTGAGTTGCAGTATCGGTTGCAGAATGGCGAGGACGATAAACAGCACCATGCCGGCCATCGCCACTACCAGCAGGGGTTCAAACAGGCTGAGGGCCAGCTGAATTTGCGCGCTCAGATCCCGGTCCTGGTTATCTGCCGCGCGCGCCAGCATGTCGTTGAGCTCGCCGCTCTGTTCGCCGCTGGCGACCATATAGCGCATCATCGGCGGGAAAAGCTGGGTCATTTCGAGCGCGCGATGCAGGCTGACGCCTTCGCGTACCGCGTCGCTGGCGGCTTCGAGCTGGCGCTTAGCCCAGGCGTTGCTTAATACTTCCGCGCTGATGCGCATCGCCAGCAGCAGCGGAACGGCGCTGGCGTTGAGAATGCTCAGAGTACGGGCGTAGCGGGCGCTGTTAACGCTGCGCGCGACCCGGCCAATCAACGGCAGGCGCAGCAGCAGTCTGTGCCAGGCCAGCCGCTTTGCCGGCTGCCGCAGCAGGTAGCGCAGCAGCAGAGCCATGAGCATGGCGGCGAGCAGCAGCCACGGACCGGCGGCGCGCAGCATATCGCTCATCGCCATCAGCAGACGGGTAGAAAACGGCAGCGCCTGCTTAAGGTGGATAAACTGCTCGACAACCTTCGGCACCACCGTCGACAGCAGAATGACGATCACGCTGACCGCCACCAGGGTTAGCACGATGGGGTAAATCATCGCCTGCAGCAGCCGGGCGCGCAGCTGCTGGCGCTGTTCGGTATAGTCCGCCAGCCGGTTCAGTACGCCATCAAGATGGCCGGAAGCTTCGCCGGCGGCGACCATCGCGCAGTAGAGCGCGTCGAAGCAGCCAGGGTAGCCGCGCATCGCTTCCGCCAGCGCGTGGCCTTCCAGCACTTTGCCGCGCACGCCGGCAATCAGGGTTTTCAGCTGCGGTTTCTCACACTGCTGGGCCACCGCGTCGAGCGCTTTTTCCAGCGGGATGGCGGCGGCGACCAGCGTCGCCAGCTGGCGGGTGACGAGGGCGAGATCGCGGGCGTTAGTCCGGCGGATAAAGCGCGGTTGCCCGCCGCCGGCAGCCGGGGCAATATCCAGGGCCAGCCAGTTCTTATCCCGCAGCAGCTGGCGCGCGTGGCGGGCGGAGTCCGCCTGCTGGATGCCGCGCCGGGTTTTACCCTTTTCATCAACAGCCTGATAGCGAAAAAGCGCCATGTCAGGAGGCCTCCGCGATCTGCTGTTCGGTGACCCGCAGGACCTCTTGCCAGCTGGTGATCCCCGCCAGCGCCTTTTCCCGCCCGGCATGGCGTAGGGTGATATAGTCCGCTCCCAGCTGTTGGATCAGCGTCACCTCGTTTTCGCCGCGGTGGATAGCCATGCGCACGCGATCGTCCACCAGCAATAGTTCGTGAATGCCGGTACGTCCGCGATAGCCGGTAAAGCCGCACTCGGCGCAGCCCCGGGGCTGCCAGAGCGCCGTGCCGGGGGCGATCTCCATCTGGCGGGCGGTATCGGCATTGGCCGGCTCCTGCTGGCGGCAGTGCGGGCAGAGCCGTCGCACCAGCCGCTGCGACATCACCGCCAGCAGCGAGGTGGAGAGCAGAAAAGGCTCGACGCCCATATCCTGCAGGCGCGAGATGGCGCCCAGCGCGCTATTGGTATGCAGCGTTGAGAGCACCAGATGGCCGGTTAGCGAGGCCTGAACGGCGATTTGCACCGTTTCGCCGTCGCGGATTTCGCCCACCAGCACCACGTCAGGGTCCTGGCGCAAAATGGCGCGCAGCCCGCGGGCAAAGGTCATATCGACTTTCGCGTTAACCTGAGTCTGACCGATGCCCTCCAGCTCATATTCGATAGGATCTTCAATGGTCATGATGTTGCGCTCGCGGGCATCGAGGCGGCTTAGCGCGGCGTAGAGGGTGGTGCTTTTTCCCGAGCCGGTCGGCCCGGTCACCAGCACGATGCCGTGCGGGCGAGCGATCAGTCCATCTACCTGCTGAAGCAGCGCGGGCGGCATCCCGAGGGTCAGCAGATCGAGATTAACGCTGTTTTTATCGAGCAGACGCAGCACCACGCGTTCGCCGTAGCTCGACGGCAGGGTGGAGACGCGGACATCGACGGCGCGTCCGCCAATACGCAGCGCCATGCGCCCATCCTGAGGAATGCGTTTTTCGGCGATATCAAGGCTCGCCATCACCTTAATGCGCGAGATCAGCAGCGCGGCGAGGCGGCGCTGGGGGCGCAGGATTTCGCGCAGTACGCCGTCGACGCGAAAGCGAATTTGCAGGTGGCGTTCATAGGTTTCGATATGAATATCCGACGCTTTCTCTTTGATAGCCTCGGTGAGCATGGCGTTAATCAGGCGGATGATCGGCGCGTCGTCTTCGCTATCCAGAAGATCGTCGGTGTCCGGCAGCTCTTCGGCAAGGGTGTACAGATCCAGCTCGTTGCCGATATCCGCCATCATGCGCCGCGCCTCGGCGGAGTCGCGCTGATAGCTCAGCACCAGCAGCTTTTCGAACGCCTCTGCTTCCAGTCGTTCCAGGCTGAACGGCATCCCGGCCACCCGGCGAGCTTCCAGCAGCGCCTGCGGCGCGGTGGCGGCAAGGCAGAAAACCTCGCAGCTTGCGCCGTTGCTCAGGAGCATCACGTTGTGCGCGCGGGCGTAGCTGAAGGGGAGCAGCGGACGTCGTTCAGCGGCGGGCATCATAGATTGCCTCCCAGATTGAACGCGTCGATGGCGGCGCTGACCTGGCGGAACGCGGCGGTATCCTGGCGCGGGTAGATCTCCAGCAGATCGTTACTCAGCATCGCGTCGTTGTTCTCTTTGCCGCGCTGTTTGCTCTGGGCGTCGTTAAACGCGGTGTACTGCCCGGATGAAGCCTGACGGTACTCGTCTCGGTCGCGGATCACCGTTGGACGAATGAACAGCATCAGGTTGCGCTTGGAGACCTTTTTGCTGGTGGAGCGGAACAGCGCGCCAATCACCGGGATATCGCCGAGCAGAGGGACTTTATCGGCGGTGTCGGAGACGCTTTTATCCAGCAGGCCGCCGACGACCACCGTTTCGCCGCTGCCGACCAGTACGGCGTTATTCACCGTACGGGTATTGAAGGTCGCGCCGAGATCCGAACTGGTGCTGGAGGCGGCATCCGCCACGCTCGATACCTCCTGTTCGATCTCCAGCAGGACCGAATCGCCTTCGTTAATTTGCGGCTTTACCTTCAGCTTGATGCCGACGGTTTTACGCTCGACGGTATTGAAGATGTTATCGCCGGAGGTGGTTTGCGAGCCGGTCAGCACCGGGACTTCCTGGCCGACGTTAAAGGTGGCCTCCATGTTGTCGAGGGTGACAATGCTCGGCGTGGCGAGAATATCGTTCTTGGTGCTGCTTGAGAGTGCGGTGAGCAGCATTGCCCAGTTGCCCTGGTAGAAGCCGGCGGCAATGCCGTTGAAGGAGCTAAGGGCGCTGGCCAGGGAGCTGCTGACGGTGCCGTCTTTGTTGTACTGGTTGGCCCCGGCGATGGCCGTAGATATTGGCAGACCGCTGTTGGTGAACTGGGTCATCCCGGCGTTTTTATTGGCCCACTGGATGCCGAGGTTAAGACCGTCAGCGTCCTGCACTTCGGCGATGATCGCCTCCACCAGCACCTGTGGACGGCGGATATCCAACTGATCGATTACCCGTTCAAGATCGTTCATCACGTCAGGGGCGGCGGTGACAATCAGGGCGTTGGTCTGTCCGTGCGCTTTGATAATAATATTTTTATCCAGCGCCGCCACCGGCTTCGCGGCCTGCTTTTCGCTCTGCATCGTGCTGCTGATGCCAGTCAGCACTTCGACCAGGTCGGCGGCTTTGGCGTATTTCAGATAGATCACTTTGGTGTTGCCCTGCGTCGCCTGCTGGCGGTCGAGCTGCTTAATCATGGCGACGATCCGCTGGCGAGAGTTGGGCTCGCCGCTGACCAGCACCGCGTTGGTGCGCTCGTCGGCCACCACGTTGGCGACCATCGAGCCGGGCAGGGCCGATTTGCTGGTATCTTTGTTGAGTTCAGTCACCAGCTTGACCACATCGGCGGCGGAGGCCCATGAGAGGGGAACGGTCACCACGCTGCGGTCTCCGGCGTTATCGACGCGTTCGACGATGGTCAACAGACGCTTGATCACCGCCGCGCGGCCGGTCATCAGCAGGACGTTGGAGGGTTCATAGTGCACCACGCTGCCCGCGCCGGCGTTATCGTTAAGCTGGCGCAGCAGCGGCGCCAGATCGCGGGCGGCGACGTTAGTCAGCGGCACGACGCGGGTGACGACCTCATCGCCAGTACCCGGTGCGGCATCGCTCGCCACCGGCACCGCGGCGGTTTTCGCATCCTTCGAACGAACGACTTTCAGGACGCCGTTATTCATATTAATCACCGCGAAGCCATAGACATCGAGGACGCTGAGGAAAAATTGATAATATTGCTCTTCGTTGAGCATATCGTAGCTACGTACGGTAATGGTGCCGCGTACGCTGGGATCGATAATGACCGTTTTATTCAGGTTTTTACTGACCGTATTGATAAATTCCTGAATATCGGTGCCCTTAAAGCTGGCGGAAAACTCTTCCGCCGCGGCCGGTTTGAATATCAGCGCGGCGAATATCAGCAGCGTCAGGAAAAATGGGCGGGTAACGTTGGTGATGATCAATTATTCATCCCTCAGATCTAGAGAAATATCTTGTTTCTGGCCGTCGCGTTCAACGGTAAGGGTTATTTCGGTTAATTCCGGTAGCTGAGCTAATGCCTGGCGAGACTGTTCTTTATCGCGGAGATCCAGGCCGTTCAGGGCAATCGCCAGATCGTTTTCCTTGAGACCCGCCTGGCGAAATAACGCCGGTTTTTTTCCCGCATTCAGGCGATATCCGCTGAGCTTGTCGTTGACCATGACCGGCGAAATATTGAGGTAATGAAGAATATTTTGCGGCTGCGCGCGGAGCTCCTGCGCCAATTGGCCGGCTGGCGGCGCGGCGCTATTTTTGCCGGCGGCGGGCGGGTCGTTAAACAGCGGGATAGCCTCATTTGTGCCGCGGTAATTAACAATCAGGCGGTCGGGGAAAATGGCGACAATTTTCGCCTCTCCGCCCGGCGTATTATCGCCAATCCCGAGGCTAACCTGTTGATTCCCCTGCATCATGATAGCAATGGCGCGAGAGGGATCGGTACTGGCGAGCAGGCCGGTTACGCGCAGTTTGAGCGCCGAAACGGGCGCCTGCTCGAGGTTGTCGCCGTTTGCGGAGGAGGGCGTTTTCTCCGCCACGCCAAATAGCGTAAAGCGCGGCAGCGCCGTTTCCAGGGAGGGCGCGGCGGGCACCGTCGTATCGGCAGAGTTTAATGCGTTATCCGTAAAGTTTACCGGGAGAATTATTTTCCAGGTTAATTGGGCGAGCTGCTGGCAGATAAAAAATAATATGATGAACGTCACAATATGAGGCACGTAATTAATTATTTTTTTATTTGATATTGTTAATCTCATCACGGAATTAGGCATTTTTATTCCTTTGCTCATTCTATTTCCCTCAGTAAAAGGTAACGCCCTACCGATATTGGTGGGGATTTTTTTATGGTGAGCGTGCTTATTGCGGGAATCTGCGTAGGTCGCTGCGAATGATAAAGAGTTTGGCTATTGCGGTCGTCATTCCCTTTTTATTTTTTCTCCTCCGGCCGCCTACGCCCCCACACAATGAGCGAGCGGATGATTGAACCGGAGAGAGCAAGAATATCTAATTATCGACGCTTTAAAGATATGCTCGTTATTTTTTTATGGTGCTTAAATGCGCCAGGAATAGTTTCGTGTATATATCACTTCATATAATTTAATCAGCATGTATAGGGACTATCGAATGCTCAGATATACCCGTAATGCCCTGGTTCTGGGATCGCTGGTTTTACTTAGCGGCTGCGATAACGGATCCTCTTCTTCTTCCTCTGGAAATCCCGACACTCCTGGTAATCAGGATGTGGTTGTACGTTTACCTGACGTTGCCGTACCCGGCGAAGCGGCCACGGCGGCAGAAAACCAGGCGGTCATCCACCTGGTGGATATTGCCGGCATCACCAGCAACAACGCGGCGGACTACAGCAGCAAAAACCTCTATCTGTGGAATAACGAAACCTGCGATGCGCTCAGCGCGCCGGTAGCGGACTGGAATGACGTCAGCACCACCCCGAGTGGCAGCGATAAATATGGCCCGTACTGGGTGATTCCGCTCAACAAAGAGAGCGGTTGTATCAACGTCATCGTTCGCGACGGCACCAATAAACTGATCGATAGCGATCTGCGGGTGGCGTTTGGCGACTTCACCGATCGTACGGTATCGGTGATCGCCGGTAACAGCGCGGTCTATGACTCCCGCGCCGACGCTTTCCGCGCCGCTTTTGGCGTCGCGCTGGCCGAAGCCCACTGGGTCGATAAAAATACGCTGCTGTGGCCGGGCGGACAGGACAAGCCCATCGTGCGCCTCTACTACAGCCACAGCAGTAAAGTGGCGGCGGATGGCGAAGGCAAATTTACCGACCGTTACCTGAAACTGACGCCGACTACGGTCAATCAGCAGGTCAGCATGCGTTTCCCGCATCTTTCCAGCTATGCGGCTTTTAAGCTGCCGGACAATGCGAACGTTGACGAGCTGCTGCAGGGCGAAACGGTCGCCATTGCCGCCGCAGAGGACGGGATCCTGATTTCCGCCACCCAGGTGCAGACGGCGGGCGTCCTGGATGACACCTATGCCGAAGCGGCGGAAGCGCTGAGCTACGGCGCGCAGTTGACCGACGGCGGCGTCACATTCCGCGTCTGGGCGCCGACTGCTCAGCAGGTGGATGTGGTGGTCTACAGCGCGGACAAAAAAGTGATTGGCAGCCATCCTATGACCCGCGACAGCGCTTCCGGCGCGTGGTCGTGGCAGGGGGGCAGCGATCTGAAAGGCGCGTTCTACCGCTATGCGATGACGGTTTATCACCCGCAGTCGCGCAAGGTTGAACAGTATGAAGTCACCGACCCGTATGCGCATAGCCTGTCGACCAACTCGGAGTACAGCCAGGTGGTCGATCTCAACGACAGCGCCCTGAAGCCTGACGGCTGGGATAGCCTGACGATGCCGCATGCCCAGAAGACAAAAGCGGAGTTAGCGAAGATGACGATCCATGAATCGCATATTCGCGATCTCTCCGCCTGGGACCAGACCGTTCCGGCCGAACTGCGCGGTAAATATCTCGCGCTGACCGCCGGCGACAGCAATATGGTACAGCATCTGAAGAAGCTCTCCGCCTCAGGCGTCACGCACATCGAGCTGCTGCCGGTCTTCGATCTGGCGACGGTGAACGAGTTCAGTGACAAAGTCGCCGATATTCAGCAGCCGTTCAGCCGCCTGTGCGAAGTGAACAGCGCGGTGAAAAGCAGCGAGTTCGCCGGATACTGCGACAGCGGCTCCACCGTGGAGGAGGTGCTGAACCAGCTCAGGCAGAGCGATAGCCAGGATAATCCGCAGGTACAGGCGCTGAATACGCTGGTGGCGCAGACCGACTCCTATAACTGGGGCTACGATCCGTTCCACTACACGGTTCCGGAAGGATCCTACGCGACCGATCCGGAAGGCACGACGCGCATCAAAGAGTTCCGTACCATGATTCAGGCGATCAAGCAGGATCTGGGGATGAACGTGATCATGGACGTGGTATATAACCACACCAATGCCGCGGGTCCGACCGACCGCACGTCGGTGCTGGATAAGATCGTGCCCTGGTACTATCAGCGTCTGAATGAAACCACCGGCAGCGTTGAATCCGCCACCTGCTGTTCCGACTCTGCGCCGGAGCATCGGATGTTCGCCAGGCTGATCGCCGACTCGCTGGCGGTGTGGACCAAGGATTATAAAATCGATGGTTTCCGCTTCGATCTGATGGGCTATCACCCGAAAGCGCAAATTCTCTCGGCGTGGGAGCGCATTAAAGCCCTGAATCCGGACATCTACTTCTTTGGTGAAGGCTGGGATTCAAACCAGAGCGACCGCTTTGAAATCGCCTCGCAGATCAATCTGAAAGGCACCGGTATCGGGACGTTCTCCGATCGTCTGCGCGACTCCGTGCGCGGCGGCGGCCCGTTTGATTCCGGCGATGCGCTGCGTCAAAACCAGGGCGTTGGCAGCGGCGCTGGCGTATTACCAAACGAGCTCACCAGCCTGAACGATGATCAGGTCCGTCATCTGGCCGATCTGACCCGTCTGGGGATGGCCGGTAACCTTGCTGACTTTGTGATGATCGACAAAGACGGCGCGGTGAAGAAAGGCAGCGAAATTGACTATAACGGCGCGCCTGGCGGCTATGCCGCAGATCCGACGGAAGTCGTCAACTATGTTTCGAAGCACGACAACCAGACGCTGTGGGATATGATCAGCTATAAAGCGTCCCAGGAAGCCGACCTGGCGACCCGCGTTCGCATGCAGGCCGTTTCGCTGGCGACGGTGATGCTCGGGCAGGGGATCGCTTTCGACCAGCAGGGTTCTGAACTGCTGCGCTCGAAATCCTTTACCCGCGACTCCTACGACTCCGGCGACTGGTTTAACCGTGTGGATTATTCCCTGCAGGACAATAACTACAACGTTGGTATGCCGCGCATCAGCGATGACGGCAGTAACTATGACGTGATTTCGCGCGTCAAAGATATGGTTGCCGCTCCGGGCGAAGCGGAGCTGAAGCAGATGACCGCCTTCTACCAGGAGCTGACCGAGCTGCGTAAATCCTCGCCGCTGTTCACCTTAGGTGAGGGCAGCGCGGTGATGAAGCGCGTTGATTTCCGTAATACCGGTTCAGACCAGCAGGCCGGTCTGCTGATTATGACCGTGGATGACGGGGTGAAAGCGGGCGCCAGTCTGGATAGCCGTCTTGACGGCCTGGTGGTGGCGATCAACGCTGCGCCGGAAAGCCGTACGCTGAATGAGTTTGCCGGTGAGACGCTGCAGCTGAGCGCGATCCAGCAGGCGGCGGGCGAAAATTCGCTGGCTCACGGCGTGCAGATTGCCGCAGACGGCGCGGTCACCCTGCCGGCATGGTCGGTGGCGGTGCTGGAAATGCCGCAGGGCGATGCTCAGGGTGCGGGGCTGCCGGTCAGCAGCAAGTAAGACCTTAACCTCCCGGCCCGCGGCGTACAAACCGCGGGCCGGGATGGCGTGTCCTGATTAAGGAGAAATCCGTGCTTGTTCGTGAGCAAGAACCGTACCCGCCGTCCAGTCCCCCGGCGGGGGGCGGGAAAATGGTGCAAATTCCCTGCGTGACCGTACCGCTGTATGCCGCGCTGCTGATTGCGCTCGGCTGGTTTGGCGGCGAGCAGTGGCGGAATAAACCCGTCCCGCAGCCGATAACGCAGCCGGTAGCCCATGCGGCGTTAGTGCCGCTGAATCAACCGGCGGTCGAAACTGCCGTCAAGCCGGTTAAAGCCGGGCCAGAAACGCAGGCCGTTGCGGAGGCGCCGATCGATGAAGATCATCTGCCGCCTCTGCGCTACAGCGCGCACGTCTACGCCACCCTGGCGGAGAAACGCAGCATTGTATTAAACGGACAATCCTGGAAGGAGGGCGACTCGCCGCTGGCGAATCTGGTTATCGAGCAGATCCAGCAGGATCTCACCGTCTTTAGCTTTAACGGTAAAACGTTTACCCTCGCGGCGCTGGATGACTGGCCGGGCGGGACGATTGAGGAGAGTCCGCAGGGAGAATAAAAATAGCGCGAGCGGAATTAAAATAACCGCTATTTATTGCCGCGCAGGCTATCAATAAATGGCGCCAGCTGGCGATTAAACTGGCTGCATTTTGTGGCTTCCGGGGTACTATCCTGCTGGAGCTGTTGATATAGCTGCGCGCTGCGCTGGCTCAGCAGATTATCATCAATATTTGCCCATCCGCGTTTTTTACCGACGTTTATTGCCGCACGGTTAATTGCGTCATCGGCAGGCAGATCGCTGCGGTTGCATTTATTCTTCAGATAGCGCGCCCCGGCGGCGACGGAGGCAAGCTGCTCAAGCTGAGCCTCACCGCTAACCGCAGGACTCAGGGTTGTCTGACGATTTTGCTGACAGCCTGAGATCAGGGCAACCGCCATAAGCGGAAATATAATAAAGTTGCGCATAATCTATTAAGCAGAAAAATTAATTGGCTGACAGTTTAACAAATATTTTTCGGCAGTCATCAGAAAATCTGCCAAATTATAAATGTTAAGTGGCTCGCGTTTTTATCATTGCGCTCTTTTAAATCTCATTTTCTTTCATCTGGGTCGTTTCTGTTTTCCGGCGGAAATAATATTTTCCGGCCTTACTGCTTCGGTTTGTTTCTGCGGCCAGCAGAAGGTTACGGGCGCACATTTTTATGTTGTTAAAAAACATCACAATTTCCCTGAGGTTGTCCGGCGAGGATGTAAAATGCTGGTTAAGAATGTCGCGGTTTAGTGCTATCCTGTATTCCCTGGACAATCCGTTCCGTGTCCCGAATAATTCTGTCGATGAAGCGTGTAACAATGTGATTTGTATGGTGAATTTTTAAAGTGAAAATCATGCGAGCGACATGATAATGCGTCGCGCAGTCCATAAATGGTTGCCTGAAAAACAACACCTTCGGGCGGCAATTTGAGAGATTTCTTCTTTCCCCCATCCGGGGAAACATTGAGAATCAGGCCTTTACGCCTGTAAGTTGCGGAGAAAAAGCATGGCGGGAGATGACCGCGAGCCGATCGGACGTAAGGGGAGACCCTCGCGCCCGGCAAAACAAAAGGTAACTCGCCGTCGGGTTCGGGAAGAGGACTACGACGACGATTACGATGATGACTATGAGGATGAAAAACCGATGCCGAGGAAAGGAAAAGGCAAAGGCGGTAAACCCCCTCGTCGTAAACGCACCTGGCTGTGGCTGCTGATTAAAATTGGGGTCGTCTGTGCGGTATTGATTGCTGCCTATGGCGTCTACCTTGACCAGAAAATCCGCAGCCGCATTGACGGGAAAGTCTGGGATCTGCCCGCGGCGGTTTATGGCCGGATGGTCAACCTTGAGCCGGATATGCAGATCAGCAAAAACGAAATGGTGCGCCTGCTCAACGCGACGCAGTATCGCCAGGTGAGCGCGATGACGCGTCCGGGGGAATATACGGTACAGGCCAACAGTATCGAGATGATCCGCCGTCCGTTCGATTTCCCGGACAGTAAAGAAGGCCAGGTGCGCGCGCGTCTGACCTTTAATGGCGATCGTCTCGACACCATCGAGAACATGGATAATAACCGCCAGTTCGGTTTCTTCCGTCTCGATCCGCGCCTGATCACTATGCTGCAATCGGCTAACGGCGAACAGCGTCTGTTTGTGAAGCGCAACGGCTTCCCGGATCTGCTGGTGGATACTCTGCTGGCGACGGAAGACCGCCATTTTTACGAACACGACGGCATCAGCCTTTACTCCATTGGCCGTGCGGTGCTGGCTAACCTGACCGCCGGTCGTACGGTGCAGGGGGCGAGTACGCTGACCCAGCAGCTGGTGAAGAACCTGTTCCTCTCCAGCGAACGTTCGTACTGGCGCAAGATTAACGAAGCCTATATGGCGCTGATCGTCGATGCCCGCTACAGCAAGGATCGTATCCTTGAGCTGTACATGAACGAGGTGTACCTCGGTCAGAGCGGCGATAACGAGATCCGCGGCTTCCCGCTGGCGAGCCTCTATTACTTTGGTCGTCCGGTGGAAGAGCTCAGCCTCGATCAGCAGGCGCTGCTGGTGGGGATGGTAAAAGGCGCGTCGGTTTACAACCCGTGGCGTAACCCGAAGCTGGCGCTGGAGCGACGCAACCTCGTGCTGCGTCTTCTGCAGCAGCAGCAGGTTATCGATCAGGAGCTGTATGACATGCTCAGCGCGCGTCCGCTGGGCGTACAGCCGCGCGGTGGGGTGATCTCTCCGCAGCCGGCGTTTATGCAGATGGTGCGTCAGGAGCTGCAGGCGAAACTGGGCGATAAAGTCAAAGATCTCTCCGGCGTGAAGATCTTTACCACCTTCGATTCCGTGGCGCAGGATGCGGCGGAAAAAGCGGCGATAGAGGGTATTCCGGCGCTGAAGAAACAGCGTAAGCTACCGGATCTGGAAACCGCGATGGTGGTTGTCGACCGCTTCACCGGAGAAGTACGGGCGATGGTCGGCGGGGCGGAGCCGCAGTTTGCTGGCTATAACCGCGCAATGCAGGCGCGCCGTTCGATTGGCTCGCTGGCAAAACCGGCGACCTATCTGACCGCGCTAAGTCAGCCGAATCAGTATCGTCTCAATACCTGGATCGCCGATGCGCCTATCTCGATTCGTCTGTCTAACGGCCAGACATGGTCGCCGCAGAACGACGATCGTCGCTACAGCGAGAGCGGGAAGGTGATGCTGGTTGACGCGCTGACGCGTTCAATGAACGTGCCGACGGTGAATCTCGGGATGGCGCTGGGCCTGCCGGCGGTGGTTGATACCTGGACTAAACTGGGCGCGCCCAGGAATCAGCTGAATGCGGTTCCTTCTATGCTGCTGGGGGCGCTGAACCTGACGCCGATTGAAGTGGCGCAGGCGTTCCAGACCATTGCCAGCGGTGGCAACCGCGCGCCGCTGTCAGCGCTGCGTTCGGTGATCGCTGAAGATGGTACCGTACTCTATCAAAGCTATCCGCAGGCGGAACGGGCGGTACCGGCGCAGGCGGCTTATATGACGCTCTGGACTATGCAGCAGGTGGTGCAGCGCGGTACCGGTCGTCAGCTGGGCGCGAAGTATCCGGGCCTGCATCTGGCGGGTAAAACCGGGACCACCAACAACAACGTTGATACCTGGTTTGCCGGTATTGACGGCGGTCAGGTGACCATTACCTGGGTGGGACGCGATAATAACCAGCCGACTAAGCTGTACGGCGCCAGCGGCGCAATGTCGATTTACCAGCGCTATCTGGCTAACCAGACGCCGACTCCGCTGGTCCTGACTCCGCCGGAAGATGTGGTGGATATGGGCGTCGATAGCAGCGGTAACTTTGTCTGCAGCGGCGGCATGCGTTCGCTTCCGGTATGGACGACCTCGCCGGACGCGCTTTGTCGCCAGGGCGAACTGATTCAACAGCAGCAGCTCCAGCAGCAGCAGGCGAATAATCCGTTCAATCAGTCCGGGCAACAGCCGCAACAGCAGCAAAATCAGCAGCAACCGCCGAAGCAGGAGAAGAGCGATGGCGTAGCGGGCTGGATTAAAGATATGTTCGGCGGTAATTAACCCGTCGTTGCATCCTGAAAGCCGGCGCCTTGTTGGTTGAGTGGGTGCAGGAATAGTGGCCCTCTAATACCTCAGTATTAGAGGGCCTTTTTATATCTGTAAATTAATTAACAGCCTTATAACCCCACAATTACCGTCTGGTTATTTATTCATCCTTTGATAGCCCGCAGGGGGCATATTTCTTGCCTTGCCGCGCTCGTTTCGCCTATTATGTCAGCCGTTATAATAATAATTCTCGTTTACGTTATCATTCACTTCTATCAGAGATATACCCATGGCGCGTCTTAAAACTGCTCAGCCAAATCACTCGCTGCGTAAAATCGCAGCTGTAGTAGCCACGGCGGTTAGCGGCATGTCTGTTTATGCACAGGCGGCAGTTGAACCGAAAGAAGAAACCATTACCGTAA
Source organism: Klebsiella sp. CN_Kp066 (assembly GCF_040065135.1). Taxonomy (NCBI): domain Bacteria; kingdom Pseudomonadati; phylum Pseudomonadota; class Gammaproteobacteria; order Enterobacterales; family Enterobacteriaceae; genus Klebsiella; species Klebsiella sp. CN_Kp066. The sequence goes on from NZ_JBEAIU010000053.1 coordinate 60,726, forward strand.
CCGCCGCTCCGGCTCCGCAGGAGAGCGCCTGGGGACCGGCAGCGACTATCGCGGCGAAACATTCGGCTACCGCAACAAAAACCGATACACCCATCGAAAAAACGCCGCAGTCTATTTCCGTGGTGACCCGCCAGGAAATGGAGATGAAGCAGCCGACGACGGTCAAAGAAGCGCTGGCCTATACCCCTGGCGTATTCTCGACCCGCGGCAGTTCAACCACCTATGATGTGGTGACGATTCGTGGTTTCACCACGTCAACAACGGTGAATACCAACCAGTATCTGGATGGGATGAAGCTGCAGGGTAATAACTATTCTGAAGTCTCAATGGACCCTTATTTCCTCGAACGCGTGGAAGTGATGCGCGGGCCAACGTCGGTGCTGTACGGCAACAGCAACCCTGGCGGCATCGTCAGCATGGTCAGCAAGCGTCCGACGACTGAACCGCTGAAAGAAATCCAATTTAAAATGGGTACCGATAACCTGTGGCAGACGGGCTTTGATTTCAGCGATGCCATTGATGAAGACGGCGTGTGGTCATATCGTCTGACCGGTTTAGGCCGCAGCCAGGATGCTCAGCAGCAGATGGCGAAATCAACCCGCTATGCGGTCGCTCCTTCCTTTAGCTGGCGTCCGGATGACAAAACGGACTTCACTTTCCTGAGTAATTTCCAGAGCGATCCGTATGCCGGGTATTACGGCTGGCTGCCGCGTGAAGGGACAGTGGTGCCCTATTACGACGCCAACGGTAAGGCGCATAAGCTGCCGACGGACTTTAACGAAGGCGAAGCGAACAATAAGATGTCTCGCCGTCAGCAGATGGTTGGCTACAGCTTCTCGCATCAGTTCGATGACACTTTCACCGTGCGTCAGAACCTGCGTTATGCCAACGTCCATACTCTGTATCGTTCAGTCTATGGCAACGGATATACGCCGACAGGCAAAATCAACCGTGCGTATGTTCGCTCCGATGAGAACCTTAATACGTTTACCGTTGATACCCAGTTGCAGTCTGATTTCGCTACCGGCGCGGTAGGGCACACCCTGTTAACCGGCGTAGACTATTCGCGCATGCGCAATGATGTGAACGCGGATTACGGGACGGCTTCCGCGATTGATATGCAGAACCCGCAGTATGGCAATGCAAACGTGAGCGTTAACTTCCCCTATTCAGTGCTGAACCGTATGGAGCAGACCGGTCTCTATGCCCAGGATCAGATGGCGTGGGATAAGTGGGTGATGACGCTGGGGGGCCGCTACGACTATGCGATGGCTTCAACCCTGACGCGCCCTGCGAATACCCTCGCCAAAAATCACGATCAGCAATTCACCTGGCGCGGCGGCATTAACTATCTGTTTGATAATGGTATCTCGCCATACTTCAGCTACAGCCAGTCTTTTGAGCCGGTTTCCGGATCGTCGCGGGATGGCAAACCTTTCGATGCTTCCCACGGCGAGCAGTATGAAGCCGGCGTGAAGTACGTACCGAAGGATATGCCGTTGGTGCTGACCGCCGCAGTATATCAGCTGACCAAAGATAAAAACCTGACGGCGGATCCGAACAACGCCTCATTCAGTATCCAGACGGGCGAAATCCGCTCTCGCGGGATTGAGCTGGAGGCGAAAGCGGCGGTTAATGCCAATATTAACGTGACGGCTTCTTACACCTATACGGATGCTCAGTACCAGCACGACACCACCTTTAACGGCAAGCGTCCGGCAGAAGTCCCGCGCAATATGGCCTCGCTGTGGGCAGATTATACTTTCCACGAAACCGCGCTGAGCGGTCTGACAGTGGGCGCCGGTGCTCGCTATGTCGGTTCAACGGTAAGTTATTACAAAAACGATACTTCGACCGGGAAAAAAGACGACTCCTTCAACGTCGCGGGCTACGCGTTAATGGATGCCACCGTGAAATACGATCTCGCGCGCTTTGGTTTGCCGGGCTCGTCGATCGGAGTCAACGTCAATAACCTGTTCGATCGTGAATACGTTTCCAGCTGCTACAGCGAATACGCATGTTACTGGGGCGCTGAGCGTCAGGTTGTGGCGACCGCGACTTTCCGTTTCTAACCACTTAACGGGCGCGGTTCGCCGCGCCTCTTACCAGGTTCCGTTATGCAGGAAAACATTCCGCACTCCGATACGACGTTTTCACTGGACCGCGTGACCTTCCGCGTGCCCGGCCGAACGCTGCTGCATCCTCTGTCGTTAACCTTCCCGGCGGGAAAAGTCACGGGCCTGATTGGCCATAACGGCTCCGGCAAATCGACGCTGCTGAAAATGCTTGGCCGCCATCAGCCGCCTTCGGACGGGGAGGTTTTGCTTGACGGTCAGCCGCTCGATAGCTGGGGCAGTAAAGCCTTTGCCCGCAAGGTGGCTTATCTGCCGCAGCAGTTGCCCCCGGCGGAAGGCATGACGGTGCGCGAACTGGTGGCTATCGGCCGCTACCCGTGGCATGGGGCGCTGGGGCGTTTTGGCGCGGCGGACCGGGAAAAAGTGGAAGAGGCGATTGCGCTGGTCGGGCTAAAACCGCTGGCCCATCGGCTGGTGGACAGTCTCTCCGGCGGCGAACGCCAGCGCGCGTGGATTGCCATGCTGGTGGCCCAGGATAGCCGCTGCCTGCTGCTCGATGAACCCACCTCGGCGCTGGATATCGCCCACCAGGTGGATGTGCTGGCGCTGGTTCATCGCCTGAGCCAGCAGCGCGGGCTGACGGTGATCGCCGTACTGCATGATATCAATATGGCGGCGCGCTACTGCGACTATCTGGTTGCGCTGCGCGGCGGTGAAATGATCGCTCAGGGAACGCCCGCGGAGCTGATGCGCAGCGAAACTCTGGAACAAATTTACGGTATCCCGATGGGGATCCTGCCGCATCCGGCTGGCGCAGCGCCGGTAAGTTTTGTCTATTGATGGAAAACCTCACACTCATCACGCGGCGGCGCCTGCTGACCGCGATGGCGCTGTCGCCGCTGCTGTGGCTGATGCGCGGCGCGCGGGCGGCGGAAGTTGATCCGCAGCGTATTGTCGCGCTCGAATGGCTGCCGGTAGAGCTGCTGCTGGCGCTGGGCGTCACGCCCTACGGCGTTGCCGATATCCCTAACTACAGGCTGTGGGTCAATGAACCGGCGCTGCCTGATTCGGTGATTGATGTTGGGCTGCGCACCGAACCCAATCTGGAGCTGCTGACGCAGATGAAGCCGTCGTTTCTGGTCTGGTCGGCAGGGTACGGCCCGGCGGCGGAAAAGCTGGCGCGTATTGCGCCCGGACGAGGATTCACCTTCAGCGACGGCAAGCGTCCGCTGATGATGGCTCAGCAGTCGCTTAGCGAAATGGCTGACCTGATCGGCAGGCAGCAGGAAGCGAAGCGCCATCTGGCGGAATTTGACGCGCTGATGGAGAGCCTGCGTCCGCGCTTTGCCCGCCGCGGCGATCGCCCGCTGCTGATGATTACCCTGCTTGATACCCGCCACGTGCTGGTCTTTGCGCAGAACTGTCTGTTCCAGGAAGTGCTCGACCGCTTTGCCATCAAAAATGCCTGGCAGGGCGAGACCACCTTCTGGGGCAGCGTCACCGTCGGTATTGACCGGCTGGCGGCCTACAGAGATGCCGACGTTATCTGCTTCGATCACGGCAATGCGCGGGAGATGGCGCAGCTCACGGCGACGCCGCTGTGGCAAGCGATGCCGTTTGTTCGCGCAGGGCGTTTTCAGCGCGTCCCGGCGGTGTGGTTCTATGGCGCGACGCTATCGGCGATGCATTTTGCCCGCGTGCTGGCCGACGCTCAGGGGGGCCCGGTGTGAGATCGCGTATTTCGCCTTTGGCGACATCTCTGCTGTTAACTCTGCTTATCGTCGCTGCTGCGCTGACGCTGTTCAACCTCAACGTGGTGCTGCCGCGAAGCGAATGGGGGCAGGCGCTGTGGCAGCCTAATATCGATAATATCGCTCAGATGCTGTTCCACTACAGCCTGCTGCCGCGGCTGGTTATATCGTTGCTCGTCGGCGCCGGGCTGGGGCTGGTGGGTGTGCTGTTCCAGCAGGTGCTACGTAACCCGTTGGCGGAACCGACGACGCTCGGCGTAGCGACCGGGGCGCAACTGGGCATGACGGTCACCACGCTGTGGGCGATCCCTGGCGTGCTGGCGTCGCAGTTCGCCGCGCTTGCCGGGGCGTGCATTGTCGGCGCGCTGGTGTTTGGTGTGTCGTGGGGCAAACGCCTCTCGCCGGTGACGTTGATTCTGGCTGGGCTGGTAGTCAGCCTGTACTGCGGCGCGCTTAATCAACTGATGGCGATCTTCCATCACGATCAGCTGCAAAGTATGTTCCTGTGGAGCACCGGAACCCTGACCCAGACCGACTGGAGCGTGGCGCAGCGACTGTGGCCGCAGCTGCTGGGCGGAGCCATTTTAACGCTGCTGCTGCTGCGTCCGCTGACCCTGATGGGGCTGGACGACGGCGTGGCGCGCAACCTCGGACTGGCGCTCTCGCTGGCACGGCTGGGGGCGTTGACCCTGGCGATTGTCATCAGCGCCCTGTTGGTGAATGCGGTGGGGATTATTGGCTTTATCGGCCTGTTCGCGCCGCTGCTGGCGAAGATGCTGGGCGCTCGTCGTCTGCTATCGCGCTTGCTGCTGGCGGCGCTGATTGGCGCGCTGCTGCTGTGGCTCTCCGATCAGGTTATCCTCTGGCTGGCCCGGGTGTGGATGGAAGTCTCCACCGGTTCGGTAACCGCCCTGATTGGCGCGCCGCTGCTGCTATGGCTGCTGCCGCGCCTGCGCAGCATTAGCGCGCCGGTGATGAACGGTGGCGCCAGGGTGCAGGCTGAACGGCAACATGTGCTGTGGTTCGCGCTGGGCGGGCTGGCGCTGCTGCTACTGGCCATCGTCGCTGCGCTGGCTTTCGGCCGCGATGCGCAGGGCTGGCACTGGGCCAGTGGTACGCTACTGGATGAGCTAATGCCCTGGCGCTGGCCGCGCATTCTGGCGGCGCTGTTCGCTGGCGTAATGCTGGCGGTAGCGGGCTGCATTATCCAGCGTTTGACCGGTAATCCGATGGCCAGTCCGGAAGTGCTCGGCATCAGCTCAGGCGCGGCGTTTGGCGTGGTGGTGATGCTGTTCTTTGTGCCGGGAAATGCCTTTGGCTGGCTGCTGCCCGCCGGTAGCCTCGGAGCGGCGGCGACGCTGCTGATCATCCTGATTGCCGCCGGACGCGGCGGGTTCTCGCCGCATCGCATGCTGCTGGCAGGGATGGCGCTGAGCACGGCGTTTACCATGCTGCTGATGATGCTGCAGGCCAGCGGCGATCCGCGAATGGCGCAAATCCTGACGTGGATTTCCGGCTCAACCTACAGCGCCACGCCGGAACTCGTGATGCGCAGCGGCGCGGTGATGCTTGTTCTGCTTACGCTGACGCCATTTTGCCGACGCTGGCTGACGATTCTGCCGCTGGGCGGCGAGGCGGCGAGGGCGGTCGGCATGGCGCTGACGCCGTCACGTATCGGGCTACTGCTGCTGGCGGCATGTTTGACCGCGGCCGCAACGCTAACGATTGGCCCCCTCAGCTTCGTGGGATTAATGGCGCCGCATATTGCGCGTATGATGGGATTCCGGCGTACGATGCCGCATATGGCGATCTCCGGCCTGATTGGCGGGGTGCTGCTGGTGTTCGCCGACTGGTGCGGCCGGATGCTGATGTTTCCGTATCAGATCCCGGCGGGATTGCTGTCGACGTTTATCGGCGCGCCGTACTTTATCTATCTGTTGAGAAAGCAGAGTCGGTAGCTTTTCATCATCGCGATGCCCGGCGGGCATCGCGATGTGATAAGTCGCTTTTGTACGTATTCAGGCCGGATTTATAGCGGCGTCCTGCAGCTGTTTGATTTCGCTTTCCGTTAATTCGGTGAGCTGGATGACCAGCGACTGTTCCATTCCGTTTTCCAGCATCCGGTTAGCAATTTTTAGTCGGGCCTTTGCTTCACCTTTTTCAATGCCCCATTCAATAAAAAGCTCTTTGCCGTTTTTTTCCAGCCATTCGTTCAGCGTTTCCATTGACTCCTCCTGCGGTATATGACTTACCAGTCCATTGAAAAAAGCCTTAGGGTTTGCGGTATAACCGCGCTGCCCCATGTAGCTAAATAACACTTTTAGCTGTTCGGCGGTAGTATATCCCGTGTTCAGCAGGGCCCCCAATTGCTCCAGCAGCAGCATGAGATCCCGTTGCCGAATATGTTTCTGCAGGAGCTCCAGTATCGCAATGCGCCGGTGCTGCATAATCGCGTCGTCAGGGATCACCGTGATATCGACCAGCGGAAAAGGGCGGTTATAGATTATTTTTGCCCACTCCGGCGAGTCGAACAGGCTGTACCAGTTCATCGTGAAGGGATAGGGCGAGGTTTTGCCCTGATAAAAAAGAATGGGAACCACCAGTGGAAGATGCGTATTTCCCGCTTCCAGATGGCGCTGCATTGCGGCGACGGCATAGCGCATCAGGCGAAACGCCATCTGTTTGTCCGGCGAGCTTTGATGCTCAATAAGTACGTGGATATAGCCGGTCTTATTATTGATTTTCAAAGAGTACAGCACGTCGGAATAGTAGGCGCGCAGGTCTTCCTCAATAAAATTACCTGATTCCAGCTGTAGCGTATTGAGATCGCACTGCGCGCGCAGATCTGCCGGAAGATGGATATCGATAAAGTCTCTGGCTGTGTCGGTATGCGCCAGTAGCTGTTTGAAGATAGCATCATGCGGGGTGGGAGAAGATTGCGTTGTCATCCTGAGCGATCCCTGCGGCTAATTTTGCGCTCAGCATCGGCTTCGGGCTTCATTTTGTCCGCTGACGATTTTGACTTCTACGAGGCGTGATGATGACAATCTTTCGAAGCGATCGCGCTTGCAGATTGTTATGCGTGAACCCACGCAAATTGAGGCTTTGCGGCGAGATGACAGAGATATTGCCGGGACTGGGCAGTCCCGGCAATCAGGGTTACAGCTTCGCGAAGGCGTTACGCGCTGCGGCGACGGTATTGTCGATATCCTCTTCGCTATGAGCAATAGACATAAAGCCCGCTTCAAACGCCGACGGCGCCAGGTAGACGCCCTCTTCCAGCATCAGGTGGAAGAAGCGTTTAAACCGTTCTACATCGCACTTCACCACGTCCTGGTAGCAGGTCACGCTTGGCGCATCGGTAAAGAAAATGCCAAACATGCCGCCGACGTTATTCACCACCAGCGGAATACCGGCATCGCGAGCGGCGTCCAGCAGGCCCTGTGCCAGCTGGTTGGTGAGTTCAGTTAGCGTCTCATGTACGCCGGGCTGCGCCACTTCGCTTAAGCAGGCGAAACCTGCCGCCATGGCGATGGGGTTGCCGGAGAGGGTACCTGCCTGGTAAACCGGGCCGGTCGGAGCAAGGGCATCCATCACCTCGCGGCGACCGCCGAATGCGCCAACCGGCATACCGCCGCCGATGATTTTGCCAAGGCAGGTCAAATCCGGCACCACGCCGTAGTAATCCTGCGCGCCCGCCAGCGCCACGCGGAAGCCGGTCATGACTTCATCAATAATCAGCAGCGCGCCGAATTCGTCGCACAGCGCGCGCAGGCCCGGCAGAAACTCCGGCAGCGGTGGAATACAGTTCATATTACCGGCCACCGGCTCAACGATGATGCAGGCAATATCCTGTGGATACTGTTCGAACGCAGCGCGGACCGAGGCCAGATCGTTATAGGTGCAGGTCAGGGTGTGTTTGGCGAAATCCGCCGGCACGCCCGGCGAGTTCGGCTGGCCAAGCGTCAGCGCACCTGAACCGGCTTTCACCAGCAGACAGTCGGCGTGACCGTGGTAGCAGCCTTCGAACTTGATAATTTTGTCGCGACCGGTAAAGCCACGCGCCAGGCGGATGGCGCTCATAGTGGCTTCGGTACCGGAGTTCACCATCCGGACCATATCCATGGTCGGGACCAGTTCGGTGACCAGCGCCGCCATTTTAACTTCCATCTCCGTTGGCGCGCCAAAGCTCAGGCCGCGCTCAGCAGCTTCAATAACCGCATTGCGGATTGCCGGATGGTTATGGCCCAGCACCATTGGGCCCCAGGAGCCGACATAATCGATATACGCTTTACCATCGACGTCGTAGAGATATGCGCCGTCGGCGCGCTCAATAAACAGCGGTGTGCCGCCGACGCCGGTGAAGGCGCGTACCGGAGAGTTCACGCCGCCGGGGATAAGTTCACGCGCAGCATTATACAGATTTTCAGATTTGCTCATTACCGGAGTCCTGGTTCGTGAAAAATGTTTTGTCGACTATTCTAAGTTATTCCAGGAAGGTTATGAAAGTTTTGCCCAATTGAAACAATGGGGGCGCAGCGCATTTTTTTGACGACGGAGCCTGTCCGGTTGGCTAGAATGCCCTTCTTTCTATTTGTATTACTAATCATTGATAATGGCATGAAAGCAGAAAATCCCTCTTCTTCAGCACATCAGTTCGTACGCGTTCGCCGCAGCGATGCCGTGCGTCGGTTGATTCAGCGTGATAAAACGCCGCTGGCGGTGTTATTGATGGCGGCCGTTGTCGGAACGCTGGCGGGGCTGGTTGGCGTCGCGTTTGAGAAAAGCGTCAACTGGGTGCAAAACGTGCGCATTGGCGCGCTGGTAGAGGTGGCAGACCACTGGTTTCTGGTCTGGCCGCTGGCTTTTATCCTCTCCGCTTTGCTGGCTATGGTGGGCTATTTCCTCGTCCGTCGTTTTGCGCCGGAAGCAGGCGGCTCCGGGATCCCGGAAATTGAAGGCGCGCTGGAGGAATTGCGTCCCGTTCGCTGGTGGCGCGTGCTGCCGGTGAAGTTTATCGGCGGCATGGGCACGTTGGGCGCGGGGATGGTGCTGGGGCGCGAAGGGCCGATGGTGCAGCTTGGGGGCAATCTTGGGCGCATGGTGGTGGACGTCTTCCGCATGCGCAGTCCGGAAGCGCGTCATACGCTTCTGGCGACCGGCGCCGCCGCGGGGCTCTCCGCCGCTTTTAACGCGCCGCTGGCCGGGATTCTGTTTATTATTGAAGAGATGCGCCCGCAGTTTCGCTACAACCTGATCTCCATTAAAGCCGTGTTTACCGGCGTGATTATGGCAACCATCGTTTTCCGTATCTTCAATGGCGATAAAGCGGTTATCGAGGTCGGTAAGCTCAGCAATGCGCCGGTCAACACGCTGTGGCTGTATTTGATCCTTGGGATGATTTTTGGCTGCGTGGGTCCGTTATTTAATACGCTGGTGCTGCGTACCCAGGATATGTTCCAGCGGATTCACGGCGGCAACATCAAGAAATGGGTGCTGATTGGCGGCCTGATCGGCGGTAGCTGCGGCGTGCTGGGACTGATTCAGCCGGCAGCGTCCGGCGGCGGATTTAACCTGATCCCCATCGCCGCGGCGGGCAATTTTTCCGTTGGCCTGCTGCTATTTATTTTTATCGCGAGGGTGATTACCACGCTGCTCTGCTTCTCTTCCGGCGCGCCGGGCGGAATTTTTGCCCCGATGCTGGCGCTGGGGACGCTGCTGGGTACGGCGTTTGGTATGGCAGCGACGCCGCTGTTTCCGGCGTATCATCTGGATGCGGGAACCTTTGCCATTGCCGGTATGGGGGCGCTGCTTGCCGCCTCGGTCCGCGCGCCGTTGACCGGTATCGTGCTGGTGCTGGAGATGACCGATAATTATCAGCTCATTTTGCCAATGATTATTACCTGCCTCGGCGCAACACTATTGGCACAATTCCTCGGCGGTAAGCCTTTATACTCGACTATTCTGCAGCGTACTCTCGCAAAACAAAAAGCGGAACAGGAAGCCAGGGCGCAGCCTGTCGGCGGGGAGAATACTTGAACGATTTACTCGGGTATTAGATAATGGCTCAAAAGGTCGGGTTATTCTTTAACCGGTCAGAAGTATCAATGGGAGCATAAAATGAGTGATGACGTAGCGTTGCCGCTGGAGTTTACCGAAGCCGCAGCGATTAAAGTAAAAGACCTGATTGCGGATGAAGACAATCCGAACCTGAAACTGCGCGTGTACATCACCGGCGGTGGCTGCAGCGGTTTCCAGTACGGCTTCACCTTTGACGATCAGGTTAACGAAGGCGATATGACTATCGAGAAGCAGGGCGTCGGCCTGGTGGTTGACCCAATGAGCCTGCAGTATCTGGTCGGCGGCGCCGTCGATTATACCGAGGGACTGGAAGGTTCGCGTTTTATCGTGACCAACCCGAATGCGAAAAGCACCTGCGGCTGCGGCTCCTCATTCAGCGTCTAAAGATAGTGCGATCGTGAGCCCCTTCTTCCACAGGGAGAGGGAGCAAACATTAAAAACGGTAACGTTAAGGTTACCGTTTTGCTTTTATTACCGTCCATTCTCATCAAGCGCAAACGTTGGCAGCTTCAGGTGCCAGCGGATTGCCGCCAGCCGAATCACCAGCGTAACCACCATCCCTGACATCGCCGCGTTTTCTAACGGAACCTGGAAGGTGTAGTGCGCCGTTGCGTGTACGATACCGCCAACGATGCAGGCGGTCGCGTAGATTTCCGTACGCAGAATCATCGGGATTTCGCGCGCCAGCACGTCGCGAATAATCCCTCCACCGACGCCGGTGACGACGCCCATGCAGATGGCCACCAGCGGTCCGCTATGGGCAAGGAAGGCTTTGTTGACGCCGATCCCGACAAATACAGCCAGGCCGACGGCGTCCAGTACCGGCAACACCCATTTCGGTAACCGACGCGGCTGGCGCACCAGCAGGATAGTCAGCATACTGGTGACCATCGCCACTACCAGATCGGTAGGATCTTTAACCCAAAATACCGGGCCGTTAGCAAGGGCCATATCACGAATGGTTCCGCCGCCCACTGCGGTCACCACGCCTAATACCAGCACGCCGAAAGGGTCCATGCGCAGCTTTCCAGCCAGCAGGACGCCAGAGATGGCAAACACGGCGGTGCCAATAATATCCAGCCAATAGACAAGCATCGTCAGTTCCCACTTATAGTCTACCCCATCAGGCTATTTCATTTGCCAGTTTGACCCTGGTCAGCGCTGACGAACCTCACGTACTGCGTGTACGCTGCGGTTGTTCCTCGCTGTGTTCCAGACTGTCTGCAACAATTGCGCCTGGTGGGATAGGTTCTGAGCACCTGGGTTATCAGGTGATTATTTTACCTGTTCGAGCGCAGTACAGAGTTGTTTTGCGGCGAGGATAATACGTGGGCTCGCGCGTTCAAACCAGTCGCCATGTAGCGCAATAAAAGAAATTTTTAGCTGATTCTGCCAATAGCGCTCAACGGCGGGAAGTTTACTGGCATCGCCGGCGATAACGATAGCCTGCGGCTGCCTTGCCAGCACCTGTTCACGGCTAACCTGCGGCCAGGGAACCCGGCTGGCGGCAAAAATGTTTTCTCCCCCGCACAGCGTCAGAACCTGATCCTGAATCGAGCCTTTGCTGGTCGTAAAGAGAGGGTTGGCGCCGAACTGTAAAAAAACGCGTTTTTTCGGCACGTTGGCATAGCGGGCTTTCAGCTTCTGGTACTCACTTTGCATATTCTGCGCCGCCTGCTGCGCCTTTTCCGGCTGCGGGCTCCACTGCGCCAGCTGGCGAAGCGTCGCGATAATGTCTTCAATGGTCGACGTTTCGACCCAGATGACTTTTATCCCGAGCGAGCTTAGCTGATTGACCTGCCGCTCAGCGTTACCGCCGCGCCAGGCCAGCACCAGGTCGGGTTTGAGGGCGACGATACGTTCCAGATTCATCCCCTGCCAGCTGGAGACCTGCTCTATCTTTGCGGCTTCAGGGGGATAATCGGAATAACTGCTGACGCCAACTGGCGTAATGCCGGCGGCAAACGCCAGTTCTGTATTGGCGGGAGAGAGCGTCACCACCCGCGGCGCGGCGAAAAGCCACGCCGGGGCGAGCAGCAGCAGGGCGGCAAGCTCCGTTATAAACGACTTAGCCACGGGCCAGGTGCTGCACCAGGTTTTCCACCATCAGGGTGGATTGTTTCGCGGCAACGGCGAGAAACTCGTCGAAGCTGAGATGCGACTGCTGATCGGCAACATCGGAGATGGCGCGAACGACTACAAAAGGTACGCCATAGTTGTGGCAGACGTGCGCGATGGCCGTGGCTTCCATTTCTACCGCGACGGCCTGCGGGAAGTTGTGACGGATTTTTGCGAGACCAATGGAACCATTGATGAAAGCATCGCCGCTGACGATGAGCCCGCGTACCGCGTTAAGGTTGAGCGCTTTGATGCAGGTCTCTGCGGCGGCAATCAGCTTCTCATCGGCTTTGAAACCGGCCGGACAGCCCGGCAGCTGACCATACTCATAGCCAAACGCGGTAACATCCGCATCGTGATAGCGCGTTTCGTCGGAAACGACGATGTCGCCGACCTTCAGGGTTGATGCCAGACCGCCCGCAGAACCGGTGTTGATAATCACATCCGGCTTACAGTGTTCCATCAACAGGGTCGCGCCCATTGCGGCGGCAACTTTGCCGATACCCGATTTCAACAGAGCGACGTCAATACCCTGAAGCTGGCCGGTGTAGATTTCGCTGCCGCCGATAGTGATAGTCTGGCGGTTGTCGATTTTGTCGCGCAGAAGGGTAACTTCCTCTTCCATTGCGCCAATAATGCCGATTTTCATAGATTTACTCGCGATGTGTGGGTTTTAGCGGCATAGTCTATCATGCGCTTAGAAGGAAACGTTATTGCTCGCTCGGGGGAGATCATGGCTAAGATCGATTTTCGCAACAAGATTAACTGGCGTCGCCGCTACCGTTCACCGCAGGGCGTTGAGACGGAGCGAGAAATCCTGCGAATTTTCGAAAGCGATCGCGGGCGCATCATTAACTCGCCGGCGATCCGCCGGCTGCAGCAAAAAACTCAGGTTTTCCCGCTGGAGCGCAACGCTGCGGTGCGTACGCGGTTGACCCACTCCCTGGAAGTTCAGCAGGTGGGCCGCTATATCGCTAAAGAGGTGCTGAGCCGGCTGAAAGAGCAGAAGCTGCTCGAACGCTACGGGCTGGATGAGCTCACCGGGCCGTTTGAGAGCATTGTTGAAATGGCCTGCCTGATGCACGATATCGGCAATCCGCCATTTGGTCATTTTGGCGAGGCGGCAATTAACGATTGGTTCAGCCAGCGGCTTTTTCCCGGCGATGCGGCCACCCAGCCGTTAACCGATGATCGCTGCGTGGTTGCGGCGTTGCGCCTGCAGGAAGGCGATAGCCAACTGAATGAGCTTCGCCGTAAAGTTCGCCAGGATTTGTGCTGGTTTGAGGGAAATGCGCAGGGCATTCGGTTAGTGCATACGCTGATGCGAATGAATCTGACCTGGGCGCAGGTGGGCTGTATTTTAAAATATACCCGTCCGGCATGGTGGCGCGGGGAACCGCCGGCCAGCCACAATTATTTAATGAAGAAACCTGGTTATTATTTAGCCGAAGAAGGCTATGTTGCGAGGTTGCGTAAAGAACTGGATCTGGCTCCTTACAATCGATTCCCATTAACGTGGATTATGGAAGCCGCGGATGATATCTCATATTGCGTTGCCGACCTTGAGGATGCGGTAGAAAAACGCATCTTCAGCGTAGAGCAGCTTTATCAGCATCTCTATGAGGCCTGGGGGGGTCACGAAAAAGGCTCCTTGTTTAATCAAGTTGTCGAAAACGCCTGGGAGAAATCGCGTGCGAATTCTCTGAGTCGCAGCACTGAAGATCAGTTTTTTATGTATTTACGGGTGAATACGCTCAATAGGCTGGTACCGTACGCGGCGCGTCGGTTTATTGATAACCTGGAGAAGATTTTCAGCGGCGATTTTAATCACGCGCTGCTTGAAGACGATAGTGATTGCAGTCAGCTGCTTGAGCTATACAAAAATGTTGCGGTAAAACATGTGTTTAGCCATCCTGACGTTGAGCAGCTGGAACTGCAAGGTTATCGAGTGATTAGTGGTTTGTTAGATATATACCAGCCGTTGCTAAAATTATCGCTCGATGAGTTTAGTCTGCTGGTGGAAAAAGAGCGGGTGCGGAGTTTACCGATTGCTTCGCGTCTGTTCCAGAAACTTTCGACTCGCCATCGGCTGGCTTACGTCGAGGCCGTAAATAAGATTTCACGCAGTAATCCGGAATTTCCGGTGATGGAATATTATTATCGCTGTCGTCTCATTCAGGACTATATCAGCGGAATGACCGACTTGTATGCATGGGATGAATATCGTCGCCTGATGGCCGTAGAATAAGGCTGAGTTTTGTAAAGACGGACAATAAATTTTTACTTTTACCAAAACTTCATTCCGGAACTTCGCGCTATAAAATGACTCTGATAGTCACCTACACAGCAACTATTCGTTATCTGAAATCGAGATTGAAACATATGAAAAAAACCACGTTAGCAATGAGTGCCCTGGCTCTGAGTTTAGGTCTGGCGTTGTCCCCTCTCTCTGCGAGCGCGGCGGAAACAGCTTCTTCGGCAACTAATGCGCAGCAGATGCCAAGCCTGGCGCCGATGCTGGAAAAAGTGATGCCGTCGGTCGTGAGCATTAACGTTGAGGGGAGCACCACCGTTAATACGCCGCGGATGCCGCGAAACTTCCAGCAGTTCTTTGGCGATAATTCACCATTCTGCCAGGATGGTTCACCGTTCCAGAGCTCTCCGTTCTGTCAGGGCGGCGGACAAGGCGGCGCGCCGGGCGGTAACGGCGGACAGCAGCAGAAATTTATGGCCCTCGGTTCCGGGGTCATCATTGATGCCGCTAAAGGCTATGTCGTCACCAACAACCACGTCGTGGATAACGCGACAACCATTAAAGTTCAGCTGAGCGATGGCCGTAAGTTCGACGCGAAAGTCGTCGGCAAAGACCCGCGTTCTGATATTGCGCTGATTCAAATTCAGGATCCGAAAAACCTGAGCGCGATTAAACTGGCGGACTCTGACGCTCTGCGCGTCGGCGATTACACCGTAGCGATCGGTAACCCGTTTGGTCTGGGCGAAACCGTGACCTCGGGGATCGTCTCCGCGTTAGGTCGTAGCGGCCTGAACGTTGAAAACTATGAGAACTTTATCCAGACCGATGCGGCCATTAACCGCGGTAACTCCGGCGGCGCGTTGGTTAACCTGAACGGCGAGCTGATCGGTATCAACACCGCGATTCTGGCGCCGGACGGCGGCAACATTGGTATCGGCTTCGCTATTCCGAGCAACATGGTGAAAAACCTTACCGATCAGATGGTTAAGTTTGGCCAGGTGAAGCGCGGTGAGCTGGGTATCATGGGTACCGAGCTGAATTCCGAGCTGGCGAAAGCGATGAAAGTTGATGCGCAGCGCGGCGCGTTCGTCAGCCAGGTCATGCCAAACTCGGCCGCCGCTAAGGCGGGCATTAAAGCCGGCGATGTGATTACCACGCTGAACGGTAAATCGATCAGCAGCTTCGCCGCTCTGCGTGCCCAGGTGGGTACCATGCCGATCGGCAGCAAAGTCGAGCTTGGCCTGCTGCGCGACGGTAAGCCGGTGACGGTGACCGTTGAGCTGCAGCAGAGCAACCAGAATCAGGTTGATTCCAGCACGATCTTCAACGGTATTGAAGGTGCGGAAATGAGCAACAAAGGCCAGGACAAAGGCGTCGTGGTGAGCAACGTGAAAGCGGGCACTCCGGCGGCGCAGATTGGCCTGAAAAAAGGCGATATCATCGTTGGCGCTAACCAGCAACCGGTGAAAAATATTGCCGACCTGCGCAAAATCTTTGATGCCAAGCCCTCTGTTCTGGCGCTGAACATTCAGCGCGGCGATGCGACTATTTATCTGCTGATGCAGTAATTCGTCGCCGTCTGCAAAGCCCCTTCTCTCCTTGCGGAGGGAAGGGGCTTTTTCTTTCTGCTGAGGGTTCCATTTTTGGTTCTGTGACATCTTCCACAACTCCATACTTCTCTCCCCGGCTTTGGGCAAATGCACAATGCGGCGTTTTGCCAACTCTTCTATGCTGGTAGCCTGCTCACGGGAGGGTTACATGGCTGGCTGGCATCTTGATACCAAAATGGCGCAGGATATCGTGGCGCGCACGATGCGCATCATTGATACCAATATTAACGTGATGGATGCCCGAGGGCGCATTATCGGCAGCGGTGACCGCGAGCGAATTGGTGAATTGCACGAAGGGGCGCTGCTGGTGCTTTCTCAGGGACGGGTTGTCGACATTGATGATGCTGTTGCCCGCCACCTGCACGGCGTGCGTCAGGGGATCAATCTGCCGCTGCGTCTGGAAGGGGAGATCGTTGGCGTAATCGGTCTGACCGGAGAACCGGAGTCGCTGCGCAAATACGGGGAACTGGTTTGTATGACCGCCGAGATGATGCTGGAACAATCGCGGCTGATGCATCTCCTGGCCCAGGATAGCCGTTTGCGTGAAGAGCTGGTCATGAACCTGATTCAGGCGGAAGAGAACACGCCGGCGCTGACTGAGTGGGCGCAGCGTCTGGGGATCGATCTCAATCAACCGCGCGTCGTGGCGATGATTGAAGTAGATAGCGGCCAGCTGGGCGTCGATAGCGCGATGGCGGAACTGCAGCAGCTGCAAACCGCGCTGACCACGCCGGATCGTAATAATCTGGTGGCCATTGTCTCGCTGACCGAGATGGTGGTGCTGAAGCCCGCGCTGAATGCCTTTGGGCGCTGGGATGCAGAAGATCACTGCAAACGCGTTGAGCAGCTAATTAGCCGGATGAAAGAGAACGGTCAGCTGCGTTTTCGCGTGGCGCTGGGCAATTTCTTTACCGGGCCGGGCAGCATTGCTCGCTCGTACCGCACCGCCCGAACCACGATGATGGTCGGCAAGCAGCGGATGCCCGAAAGCCGTAGCTATTTCTACCAGGATTTGATGCTGCCGGTCCTGCTGGATAGCCTGCGCGGTGGCTGGCAGGCCAATGAGCTGGCGCGCCCGCTGGTTCGCCTGAAGGCGATGGATAACAACGGCCTGCTGCGCCGTACTTTACAGGCATGGTTTCGTCATAACGTGCAGCCGTTGGCGACCTCCAAAGCGCTATTTATCCATCGTAATACGCTGGAATATCGCTTGAACCGTATTTCTGAACTGACGGGGCTGGATTTAGGAAATTTTGACGATCGTCTGCTGCTGTATATTGCGCTCCAGCTGGATGAGCAGCGTTAAAAACACTCCCGCCGCAGGCGGGAGTGGGGATGGCGGATTACAGGCGCTGCAGTCCGCGGGTCGTGACTTGCCAGGAGACGGTATTAGGCTGTGCCCAGGAATGACCATTTAACGGATTGATGATGACGGAGCGATCTCCGGCTTCGGCATGAAAGACTTCGACGATATAGCCCTCATCGAGTATTGCCGTATCTATATAATCGCCAAGCTGCGATGAGCCTTTAATGGACTGGCGATAAACCACCGAGCCGCGCGTATTGTAGACATTTACCGTGGCATAGGTCGTCGTAAATTGCTTATTCGGCACCCCAGGGCTGGCGGTAAAGGTCAGCGCGCCGCCGCCAATATCCATCTCCATCGTCGCGAAACGGGTATTATTTTCGCCGAGCAGCTGCCAGGTGAAGAGATCGCCGTAAAGCTCTGTTGCCCCCTCCTCAGCATCAGGGGTTTCCTCTTCCTGCTCTTCGGGTATAAGCGAACAGGTCGTCAGCCCATCCTTCACAACCCGCCAGCGGTTGTGTTGCTTCAGCGTAACTGCGCGATGAGTCGTATCATTGCAGGCGCTGGAGCGGAATGGCTCATCATGGAAAACCTCAATGATCATGTTTTCAGCGAGCGCGATAGTCTCGCTGTTTACCAGGTTATTGGTCGCTCCGGCATAGCTGCGGTGATAAACCACCGTTTCGTCTGCTCCGGTTACCGTAATGCTGGCATAGGTATGGGAAACATAATACGGGTGCGGCGCGCCGGTACGCGTGGCGACCGTCATTGCGTGCTGCTGATTATCGATAACGATCTGGCAAAAATCTTTATTGCCTTGCCCTCTGAGATTGAGGGTAACGCTTTTGCCCGTCAGTTCGCCCGGTTCGCTATTATCCTGAGGCAGGACGTCGGCATACTCTTTGAGCAATTTGCTGCGCCGAGGCTCTTCCATACGAGAGAGCAGAAGGAAGAGATCGTTTTTACTTACGCTCTCTTCCTGCGCCAGCAGTGAAGGCTGGCTACGTATCGTCTGAGCGTTGTGTTCGAAAATAGCCTGTAAGTCATCCGCCGGATTATTGTCGAGGATAAAGTTATAAAGCCCATTATCATCAATGCGCATCAGCTGGAATTTCTCACCTGCGACCAGCGTTAAATATCCCGGAGAGGCTTTCAGCCGTCCCGGCTCGACGTGAGTAATATATAAGTGATAGTGAGGACCGAAGGGAATAATCTCCTTACCGGTGGCGCAGTTCGTGCCGTTCATTTTGCGCTCAAATACCTTTTCGCCGCTGGCGGAAAGGACGCATACGCCAGCATAGAGCGTATCGGGATAGTAGCTATGCGGCGTGGGGCTGATAACGTTTAGAATAAGTTGCTGATTTTCATAGTCGATATCAAGGCGCGCAAATGGCGCATCGCCAAGACCTAAAAAGCTCATCGTGACGTTACGCACGCTGGTATCGCTTTGTCGGGTGTAGTTGACGGTAGCCGTATTGATGCCTTCTTTGACGACGATATGGCTGATGTCCGGACGATATTTTTGTGAACGGCCTTTCGGTGGATCGATCTGGTAAACGCCGATGGGAAGGTCATTCAGGGTCAAGGTGTTATCATCGACTATCAGTGAATAACGCGTGCCGCAATTATCCTTAATAGTCAGCGTCCGACCATAGATTTGATCCGGCTGGTCGATATTGAGCGTCAGAGATAGCGTACCTGTTTTGCCTAAAGCCGCCAGTTCGCTGTTATCCACCAGCCAGACGAAAGAGTCCAGCCCCAGCTGACGACGTGCGCTATCCCATTCATTTTGTGGCAGAAGAAGATATAGCGGATAAAGCGGTTTTGCCGCCAACGTAGCGATATATTCCCGAGTGGCGTTTTCCAGGGGGAGACCGCCTAGCGCAATGAACGGAGTGACATCATACCCTGCGGCGGTAGCAATAGCGGTAGCCAGCATATCGGCAAGCTGGTGATCCGATGGCTGGAAGCCATTGCTATTGGCTAGTATACGATAGTTCTGGTTGAAGGCGCGGAAGGCTTTAGTTCCCGCTTTGAGCAGCATCAGCATCAGAAATTGCAGACGCGGACGCAGGCCCCAGCGGGCGACGGGCGTCTGGTCTTTAATACAGGTCATCAGCTGAACTTCCTGCACGGCCTGCTGACCATAGTCATAGAGCCAGCCATCAATATAGAGATGATCGTCCTGGCTCAGCGTGAGCTGCTGGTAGAAAGAAGCGTAAATGTTGTTCCACACTTCGTTGACGGGCAGCGTTGTGTCCTGCATAAATTTGCCCTGATAGCCGTGGCCAATCTCGTGCAGGATCACCCACTGTGTGGTGACGTTATCCAGCCAGCCTTCGCCGATGGTTGCGGAAGTATGCCCGCACCATTCGGTATCGTAATAAGCCGCACCGACGCCATGTTTATCGGCTCTTACAAAATAGCGGGTGGCAATATCCTGATTCAACGGAGAATCCGGCTTATCGCTTAACCCAGCCCAGTCGTTATAGCATTTAAAAAGGTGAGTGTAATAAGCGTGTAACGCGGGTAAGCCCGCTTTCATCGCATTATCGCGGTCGGCATAGGGCAGTAGCAGATTGATAACATCCAAATCAAGCAGCGCGAATGACGATCTATTTTTTTCCCAGTTAAGGAAAAATTCATCCTCAGATTGGCCCGCTTTCCAGCACGGTAGTGGTTTTATGGCTGCGGGTTGCTGATAGATGACGGTGAACTCGCAGGGCTGGTCGGTAAACAACGTATCGATAAAAGGGACGGTATCAACGGCTGCGCTGACCGTTTTCCAGCCGGTGGCCAGCGTACAGGTTTTTTCTGCCGCGGTATCATCGCAGAGCAGGCGCAGCGTCGCATTACCGTTACTCATATCCGGCTGGCGGATTTGCAGCACCGTATTGGCGGGCAGAATAAAGCCCAGCGGCTGACGATCGTGCCGGCGTCCTTTTTCAAAACCGGCATTATCCAGCCAGGGTGCAGATTGCAGGGTATAACATGTTTGTTCAATTTCCAGTGTCATCGTATGACCTCCTTTCAGGTGGAAACTGAACATACAGGTCCTTATTTTATTATGTAATTCATGTGGATAGCAAAATGAGATGAAATGAGATGAGAGACGAAAATCTGAGGTTCACTGAGTTTGCAGATGAGGCATGAGTGAGAGAAGAGAGGGAAACAGGGCCAGACTCTGGCCCGTATCAGGCTTATTTATTTCGCGTCAGTTTTTCCAGATCGGATTCAATTTCGCTGATCTTATTCGTGACAACGCTTTCCAGGTGACGCAGGTCGTCCAGGATCTTACGTTTCAGATCGATTTCGGTGCGATCGCGCTGACAGATTTGATCCAGCTCGTCGATGATATAGCGTAGGTTAGGGCTAATCTCCTGAACTTCTTTATAGCCCTGGCCCACGCCGTCGGCGACCACGGTTTTACGCTGACGCGGATATTTAAACTTGACGCTCTTGGCGAAGAACTCGCCTTTATCCTTCTGAAAGTAGATTTTCAGAATATCGTTATTGGCTTCCTGCCGCAGGCTATAGCGATCGATTTCATCAGGATTGGTAATACCAAGACTTTTCAGATTATCGTACATAACGGTACCTTTGATATCATCGTAATCTTTGAATAATTAACGAAAAAATCCATCTTCGCCAGCTCAATATATAAAAAAAGCGGGATGCCTCCCGCTTTTTATACTGCTTAGTCGATAGTACGCAGAAGTTCGTTGATTCCGACCTTGCCGCGGGTTTTGGCATCAACTTTCTTC
Organism: Klebsiella sp. CN_Kp066; assembly: GCF_040065135.1. Taxonomy (NCBI): domain Bacteria; kingdom Pseudomonadati; phylum Pseudomonadota; class Gammaproteobacteria; order Enterobacterales; family Enterobacteriaceae; genus Klebsiella; species Klebsiella sp. CN_Kp066. Next base: position 81,685 of record NZ_JBEAIU010000053.1, read on the forward strand.
ACGATGACCGCGCAGTACAGGCTGTACTTGCCATCTTTCGACGGCAGGTTGCCGGAGACGACAACGGAGCCTGCCGGCACGCGGCCGTAGAACACTTCACCGGTTTCGCGATCGTAGATTTTGGTGCTCTGGCCGAGATAGACGCCCATGGAGATCACGGAACCCTCTTCAACGATCACGCCTTCAACCACTTCAGAACGCGCGCCGATAAAGCAGTTATCTTCGATAATAGTAGGGTTAGCCTGCAGCGGCTCCAGCACGCCGCCGATGCCGACGCCGCCGGACAGGTGAACGTTTTTACCGATCTGCGCGCAGGAGCCGACGGTCGCCCAGGTATCAACCATGGTACCTTCGTCAACGTATGCGCCGATGTTCACATAGGACGGCATCAGAACCGTGTTGCGAGCGATAAACGCCCCCTGGCGAACGGCCGCTGGCGGAACGACGCGGAAGCCTTCTTTCTGGAAGCGCGCTTCATCATAATCCGCGAACTTCATTGGGACTTTATCGAAGTAGCGGCTCTCCGCACCATCGATAACCTGGTTATCGTTAATACGGAAAGAGAGCAGAACCGCTTTCTTCAGCCATTGATGGGTGACCCACTGGCCGTCGACTTTTTCAGCGACACGCAGCGCGCCGGAATCAAGCAGAGAAATCACCTGGTTAACCGCTTCGCGGGTTACGGTATCCACGTTTGCCGGCGTGATGTCGGCGCGACGCTCAAAGGCGGACTCAATAACGTTCTGTAATTGCTGCATTGTTTACTCTTTCCATTTACTTAAAAAAATACGTTACCCTTTATCGTTTGGATTGAGGGCCTCTGTCAACCGTTGTTGCACTTCTTGCTGCAGCTCATTATTAAGGGCACGCCGGTCTGCGGTGGCGATTATAAATAAATCTTCTACTCGCTCACCAATTGTCGTAATTCGCGCGCCGTGGAGCGAAATTCCGAGGTCGGCAAACACCTGACCAACGCGCGCTAACAGACCCGGCTGATCGAGAGCAATCAGTTCCAGAAAAGATTTGCGGTCGGTATGCGTCGGCAGGAAATTAACCTCCGTTGGGACGGAGAAATGCCTCAGTTTTGCCGCCTGACGGCGGGGAGCCGGCGGTTGCCAGCTGCGCTGGGTGATGGTCTGTTCCAGGCCCACGCGGATCATTTCGTGCCTGTCGGCGGAAAGCGGACTTCCGTCCGGCTCAAGAACAATAAAGGTATCCATCGCCATACCGTCGCGGGTAGTAAAGATCTGCGCATCGTGAACGCTAAGATTACGTCGATCCAGCTCGCCGCAAACGGCGGCAAAGAGATAAGGGCGGTCCGGACTCCAGATAAAAATCTCGGTGCCGCCGCGCGAGGCGTGGGAACTGAGCAGGATCATCGGCTTACTGAGATCGTGCTGCAGCAGATTGCGCGCATGCCAGGCGAGCTGGTTTGGCGTATGGCGCACGAAGTAGTTCGCGCGGCAGCGGTTCCATATTTGATGCAGCGCCTGTTCATTAATATTTTCCATTCGCAGCAGCGCCAGCGCCTGTAGCTGGTGATGACGCACCCGCTCGCGCATATCCGGCGTATTTTGCATTCCCCGGCGCAGCTGCTTTTCGGTGGCGAAATAGAGCTCGCGCAGCAGGCTTTGCTTCCAGCTATTCCACAGGTTTTCGTTGGTGGCGCAGATATCGGCAACGGTCAGGCAGACCAGATAGTGCAGACGATTCTCCGTCTGTACCTCTTCGGCAAACTGCTTGATCACTTCCGGATCCTGGATATCACGGCGCTGGGCGGTGACCGACATCAGCAGATGATGGCGCACCAGCCAGGCGACCAGCTGGGTTTCGCGAGAGTTAAGACCGTGGAGCTCGGCGAATTTCAACACATCCTGCGCGCCGAGAATTGAATGGTCGCCGCCGCGCCCTTTGGCGATATCGTGGAAGAGGGCGGCGATAAAGATCAGCTCCGGATGCGTCAGGCGCGGCCACAGCTCAACGCACAGCGGGTGACGGCTGCGGATCTCTTCTTTGGCGAAGCTCTCCAGCTTGAGCAGTACGCGGATAGTGTGTTCATCGACGGTATAGGCGTGAAACAGGTCAAACTGCATCTGACCAACAATATGCGACCATTGCGGCATATAGGCCCACAGCACGCTATGGCGGTGCATCGGCAGCAGTCCCCGGCTAACCGCGCCCTGATGGCGCAGCATACTGAGGAACAGGGTCCGCGCTTCGGGAATATAGCAAAGCGGTTGCGTCAGATGGCGCCGGGCGTGGCGCAGATGGCGAAGCGTGGTGGAGTAGATACCGGTGATGCTGCTGTTGCGCACCATCATAAAGAACATGCGCAGAATCGCCTGCGGTTCGCGGATAAACAGCGTGTCGTCGCGCAGATCGATAAGCGTGCCGCGCAGCTGAAAATCATCATCAATCGGCCGCGGTTTCTCATCTTCGGTGAGCGCCAGAATCGCTTCTTCAAACAGCTGGATCAGCATTTGGTTCAGCTCGCTGACCCGACGAGTGACGCGGAAGAAATCCTTCATCATATGTTCGATCGGCTGGTTGCCTTCACCTTCATAGCGCAGGCGACGGGCGACGCTGAATTGCCTGTCGAACAGCAGGCGGTTATCGTAGCGGTTGAGCTCAAGATGAAGCGCAAAACGAATCCGCCACAGCTGATGCAGGCATTCATTAAGCTCGTTGCGCTCGGCTTCGGTCAGGAAGCCGAAACCGACCATTTCATCAAGCGAGGTGGCGCCGAAATGGCGGCGCGCGATCCACTGCAGAGTATGAATATCGCGCAGGCCGCCGGGGCTGCTTTTCACATCCGGCTCCAGGTTATAGCTGGTTCCGTGATAGCGCTGATGGCGGACATTCTGTTCTTCAACTTTTGCCGCAAAGAATTTTTCCGATGGCCAGAAGCCGTCGCTGAAGATGTGTTTTTGCAGTTCAAGGAACAGCGCGACGTCGCCTATAAGCAGACGCGATTCGATCAAGTTGGTGGCGACGCTGAGGTCTGATAGCCCCTCAAGCAGGCACTCTTCGAGGGTGCGCACGCTGTGGCCAACTTCCAGTTTAATATCCCACAGCAGCGTCAGCAGCTCGCCGACCTTCTGGGCCTGCTCATCGGGCAGCTTTTTACGACTCAGGATAAGCAGATCGATATCTGACAGCGGGTGGAGTTCGCCGCGACCGTAACCGCCGACGGCGACCAGCGCGATGTCGTTAATTGACCCGAAACCGTACTCAATCCACAGCCGCTGGAGCAGCTGATCGATAAATTCGGTCCGCGCCTCAATCAACTTCTCTGCGACGATGCCCTGGTCAAAAGCCTCGCCCAGCCAGCGCTGGAAAGCGTCGATATGCGCCTTGATAGCCGCGCAGTTGAAATCACTCTGCGGCCAGCGGCCCGGATTAGCGGGCTGTCCGGCCAGGGAAGGGGAGACAGTATCAGATAAAGAGTTGCTCATCGCGCCACCATAAGAAAAAACTATCGCCCATAAAAAATCGCCGGGAGCGATTTTTAACGTCGCTTGCGGCGGCCCACAGGGTGCTCGTCATAAAAAAGCCGGCTGGCGCCGGCTTTTCATCAATCGTTGTGCGAGATTATCGCCGGGATGGTGTCATCCTTGCGTAACGTCAGTATTTCACAGCCGTTGTCTGTCACCACAATAGTATGCTCATACTGCGCAGACAAGCTCCGGTCTTTGGTTTTTACCGTCCAGCCGTCTTTCATGCTGCGGATCTCTTTTTTGCCGGCGTTGACCATCGGCTCAATGGTAAAGGTCATGCCTGGCTTGAGCACCACGTTGGTTTCCGGAGAATCGTAGTGCAACACCTGCGGCTCTTCATGAAAACCGCGGCCGATACCGTGTCCGCAATACTCGCGCACCACGGAGAAACCTTCGGCTTCAACGTATTTCTGAATAGCTGCGCCGATGGTGCGCAGATTGATTCCCGGTTTGACCATTTTGAGGGCCAGATAGAGGCTTTCCTGGGTAATGCGGCACAGGCGCTCGCCAAGAATAGTCGGCTTGCCGACGATAAACATCTTTGACGTATCGCCGTGGAAATCATCTTTAATGACGGTGACGTCAATGTTGACGATATCGCCATCTTTCAGCAGCTTGCCGTCGTCCGGGATCCCGTGGCACACCACTTCATTAATAGAGATGCAGACGGATTTGGGAAAACCGTGATAGCCCAGGCAGGCAGAAACGGCTTTTTGCTCGTTAACGATGTAATCGTTGCAGATGCGGTCCAGTTCGCCGGTGCTGACGCCCGGTTTCACGTAAGGCTCGATCATTTCCAGCACTTCAGCGGCCAGGCGGCCGGCAACGCGCATTTTTTCGATGTCTTCAGATGTCTTGATAGAAATAGCCATGGATTGTGTCCAGCAGTGTCGATTTTTTCGACAATAATAGATTATGTCTGAGCAATGTTAACAGTCCGGGCGTCCTGCTGCCAAATTGAGAATCATTAACAGCACGCGACGTCAACAACAGTTGGTGTCCGGTCCTGTTTTGTGATATAAAGCGCGCCGGACTTCTGTTCCATTCTCAGATACACAAGATGGACTGAAGCGACAAATCTCACTTTGTGTAACAACACACACGTATCGGCACATATTCCGGGGTGCCCTTTGGGGTCGGTAATATGGGATACGTGGAGGCATAACCCCAACTTTTATCTATAGAGGTTTTAAACATGGCAACTGTTTCCATGCGCGACATGCTCAAGGCTGGTGTTCACTTTGGTCACCAGACCCGTTACTGGAACCCGAAAATGAAGCCTTTCATCTTCGGCGCGCGTAACAAAGTTCACATCATCAACCTTGAGAAAACTGTACCGATGTTCAACGAAGCGCTGGCTGAACTGAACAAGATCTCTTCTCGCAAAGGTAAAATCCTTTTCGTTGGTACTAAGCGCGCTGCAAGCGAAGCGGTAAAAGACGCTGCTAACAGCTGCGACCAGTTCTTCGTGAACCATCGCTGGCTGGGCGGTATGCTGACTAACTGGAAAACCGTTCGTCAGTCTATCAAACGTCTGAAAGACCTGGAAACTCAGTCCCAGGACGGTACTTTCGACAAGCTGACCAAGAAAGAAGCGCTGATGCGCACTCGTGAGCTGGACAAGCTGGAAAACAGCCTGGGCGGTATCAAAGACATGGGCGGCCTGCCGGACGCGCTGTTCGTTATCGACGCTGACCACGAGCACATCGCAATCAAAGAAGCAAACAACCTGGGTATTCCGGTATTTGCTATCGTTGATACTAACTCCGATCCGGACGGCGTTGACTTCGTTATCCCGGGTAACGACGACGCAATCCGTGCAGTTAGCCTGTACCTGAGCGCTGTTGCTGCTACCGTTCGTGAAGGCCGTTCTCAGGATCTGGCTTCTCAGGCGGAAGAAAGCTTCGTAGAAGCTGAATAATAAGGCATACCCTTATTTAGTACCGTGTATAAATAGGGGCCTCTTAGCGGCCCCTTTTTCACTTTCAAATCTGTCTGGTTCCTGGAACCGGGCAGATCACATCTCCCGAGGATTAAAGAATGGCTGAAATTACCGCATCCCTGGTAAAAGAGCTGCGCGAGCGTACTGGCGCAGGCATGATGGATTGCAAAAAAGCGCTGACTGAAGCGAACGGCGACATCGAGCTGGCAATCGAAAACATGCGTAAATCCGGTGCTATTAAAGCAGCGAAAAAAGCAGGCAACGTTGCAGCTGACGGCGTCATCATTACCAAAATCGATGGCACCTACGGCATCATTCTGGAAGTTAACTGCCAGACTGACTTCGTTGCTAAAGATGGTGGCTTCCAGGCATTTGCTAACAAAGTTCTGGATGCTGCAGTTGCTGGCAAAATCACCGACGTTGAAGTTCTGAAAGCACAGTTCGAAGAAGAACGCGTTGCGCTGGTTGCTAAAATCGGTGAGAACATCAACATCCGTCGCGTGTCTTCCCTGGAAGGCGAAGTACTGGGTTCTTACCAGCACGGCGCGCGTATCGGTGTTCTGGTTGCTGCTAAAGGCGCGAGCGAAGAGCTGGTTAAACAGCTGGCTATGCACATCGCTGCAAGCAAGCCTGAATTCGTTAAGCCGGAAGACGTTTCCGCTGAAGTGGTAGAAAAAGAGTACCAGGTTCAGCTGGATATCGCCATGCAGTCTGGCAAGCCGAAAGAAATCGCAGAGAAAATGGTTGAAGGCCGCATGAAGAAATTCACCGGCGAAGTTTCTCTGACCGGTCAGCCGTTCGTTATGGATCCGAGCAAATCTGTTGCTCAGCTGCTGAAAGAGCATAACGCTGACGTGACTGGCTTCATCCGCTTTGAAGTGGGCGAAGGCATTGAGAAAGTTGAGACTGACTTTGCAGCAGAAGTTGCTGCGATGTCCAAGCAGTCTTAATTTTCAAAAGGAGCCGCCTGAGGGCGGCTTCTTTTTGCGCCTAATGTGTAAATTCAGCCAACCGCTATAGTGGGCACGCTGAAAAGCGACGTACAATGTCGCCGGAATTAACTCATCTCATTCGTTGACAGTCTCAGGAAAGAAACATGGCTACCAATGCAAAACCCGTCTACAAACGTATTCTGCTTAAGTTAAGTGGCGAAGCTCTGCAAGGCTCAGAAGGCTTCGGTATTGATGCGAGCATACTTGACCGCATGGCTCAGGAAATTAAAGAACTGGTTGAGCTGGGTATTCAGGTTGGCGTAGTGATTGGTGGCGGTAACCTTTTCCGTGGTGCTGGTCTGGCGAAAGCAGGTATGAACCGCGTTGTGGGCGACCACATGGGCATGCTGGCAACGGTCATGAACGGCCTTGCAATGCGTGATGCACTTCATCGCGCCTATGTGAACGCCCGCCTGATGTCAGCGATTCCGCTGAACGGCGTGTGTGATAACTACAGCTGGGCAGAAGCAATTAGCCTGCTGCGTAACAACCGCGTAGTGATTCTTTCCGCGGGTACCGGTAACCCATTCTTTACTACCGATTCCGCTGCCTGCCTGCGCGGTATTGAAATTGAAGCCGATGTGGTGCTGAAAGCGACCAAAGTCGACGGGGTCTTTACCGCCGATCCGGCCAAGGATCCTTCTGCAACCATGTACGATCAGCTGACCTACAGCGAAGTGCTGGATAAAGAGCTGAAAGTGATGGATCTTGCTGCCTTTACCCTGGCCCGCGACCACAAATTGCCGATTCGCGTATTCAATATGAATAAGCCTGGCGCGCTGCGTCGCGTGGTGATGGGCGAAAAAGAAGGCACATTAATTACGGAGTAATTCCCGTCGGCGCCAAATACGGGTAATATTCGGCCTTACTTTTTCGGGTTTTTGACCCGATGGTTTTCAACATGCTCGGTGGACGGAATGCTGCGGCTGATTCCTCAGCCTGAAGGACGCTGAGCATAAACATGACTATACTTAGCTCACTTTTGCAGTGGGCGACCGTCTGGTCTGTCTGAGACAAGTTTTCAAGGATTCGTAACGTGATTAGCGATATCAGAAAAGATGCTGAAGTACGCATGGAGAAATGCGTCGAAGCGTTCAAAACCCAAATCAGCAAAATACGCACGGGTCGTGCTTCTCCCAGCCTGCTGGATGGCATTATCGTGGAATACTACGGCACGCCGACCCCGCTGCGCCAGCTGGCTAGCGTAACGGTAGAAGACTCCCGCACGCTGAAGATCAACGTTTTCGATCGCTCCATGAGCCCGGCCGTTGAAAAAGCGATTATGGCTTCCGACCTCGGTCTGAACCCAAGCTCCGCGGGAAGCGATATCCGCGTTCCGCTGCCGCCGCTGACCGAAGAACGTCGTAAAGATCTGACCAAAATCGTGCGTGGTGAAGCTGAACAGGCGCGCGTTGCCGTACGTAACGTTCGTCGCGATGCCAACGACAAAGTAAAAGCACTGCTGAAAGAGAAAGAGATCAGCGAAGATGACGATCGCCGTTCTCAGGAAGATGTGCAGAAAATGACTGATGCTGCTATCAAAAAAGTCGATGCGGCGCTGGCGGATAAAGAAGCGGAACTGATGCAGTTCTGATTCTCTGCCGACACGCGGGTCTGACTATCGACCTGCGTAAAATCTGAAACGCCGTACAGGAGACCGTACGCTCAATTTTCGGGATTGCGTTCAGACGGCTGGCCTTGTAGCCTTTGGCACCATGTCAAAGGCGCTGCGCCTCCGCTCTGCCATCCGATCATTGATGCACAAGGGTTTGCTGGCGGCGTTTTGCTTTTAATCCTGTCTACCTTTTCTGGACGCCTCATGAAGCAATTAACCGTTCTCGGTTCGACCGGTTCTATCGGCTGCAGCACGCTGGACGTGGTGCGCCATAATCCAGATAGTTTTTCTGTCACTGCGCTGGTCGCCGGGAAAAATGTCGACCGTATGGTTGAACAATGTCTGGAATTCTCCCCTCGTTACGCGGTAATGGATGATGCGCGCAGCGCTGAACTGCTGCGGTCAAAACTGCGCGAGCAGGGTAGCCGGACTGAGGTCATGAGCGGCCAGCAGGCTGCCGCGGAAGTGGCAGCGCTCGACGACGTTGACCAGGTCATGGCGGCGATTGTCGGCGCAGCGGGCCTGGTACCGACGCTTTCAGCTATTCGCGCGAGTAAAACGGTGTTGCTGGCGAACAAAGAGTCGCTGGTGACCTGCGGCCGTCTGTTTATGGAGGCCGTGCAGAGATACGGAGCGCGTTTGTTACCGGTAGATAGCGAGCACAATGCGATTTTTCAGAGTATGCCGGAAACAGTTCAACAGGATCTGGGGTACGCTGATTTAACCCAAAACGGCGTGTCGTCGATTCTGCTAACGGGCTCCGGTGGTCCTTTCCGCGAAACGGCGATTTCGGAACTGGCGGTGATGACCCCCGATCGGGCATGTAAGCATCCAAACTGGTCCATGGGGCGCAAGATTTCTGTCGACTCCGCCACCATGATGAACAAGGGGCTGGAGTATATCGAAGCCCGCTGGTTGTTTAATGCATCTGCGCAGCAGATGGAAGTTCTGATTCATCCGCAATCGGTGATTCATTCGATGGTGCGCTATCAGGATGGGAGCGTGCTGGCGCAGCTCGGCGAGCCGGATATGCGGACGCCGATTGCCCATACGATGGGCTGGCCAAAGCGTCTCAACTCAGGAGCAAAACCGTTGGATTTTTGTCAACTGAGCAACCTGAGCTTCTCCGCGCCGGACTATGCGCGTTATCCCTGCCTGAAGCTGGCAATGGACGCGTTTGATGTGGGGCAGGCGGCGACAACCGCGCTGAATGCGGCAAACGAAGTCTCGGTCGCGGCATTCCTCAACGGTGATATTCGCTTTACCGATATTGCGGCAATCAATCAGTCGGTCTTGGATCAACAGACGCTAAATGAACCGCAAAGTATTGATGAAGTACTGGCTATTGACGCTATGGCCCGAGCAAGCGCAGGTCGGCTGCTAGCGGCGCAGCGCAAATTCTGATACTCGTTGTGATATTTGTGGGCGCATGGCTTCGGTGATATAGTCTGCGCCATCCGATCGTTGCATTTTGGTGTGAAAGATTACGGTGGCCGTGGCAAGACACGGCTTTTTTGCGTAAAGCTTTTGGTTGTTCTCTGCGATTGGCCGTAGCTCCGGCACCGGATAAAAATGCGTATCCAGCGCTGACCGGTGGCCCGTGTTTAGTAGCTTAGCTAATCCTTATTATGGACTTAAAACGCGTTATGTTGTCTGCTAATCAAACTGTCAGCGAAATGTTGCCTGCGCATGGCTGTCGTCATGTCGCCATTATTATGGACGGCAACGGTCGCTGGGCTAAACGGCAAGGAAAAATCCGCGCCTTTGGCCATAAAGCCGGCGCGAAGTCTGTTCGTCGCGCCGTCTCATTCGCGGCTAATAATGGTATTGAAGCGTTGACGTTATACGCGTTCAGCAGTGAAAACTGGAATCGCCCGGCGCAGGAAGTCAGCGCGCTGATGGAGCTGTTTGTCTGGGCACTGGATAGCGAAGTAAAAAGTCTGCACAGGCACAATGTGCGCCTGCGTATCATCGGCGAGACCACGCGATTCAATGCGCGTTTACAGGAACGTATTCGCAAAGCGGAAGCGCTTACTGAGAACAACACCGGTTTGACTCTGAACATTGCCGCCAATTACGGCGGCCGCTGGGATATCGTTCAGGGCGTTCGTCATCTGGCCAAACAGGTACAAGACGGGTTACTCCAGCCCGAACAAATCACGGAAGAGATGCTGAGCCAGCAGGTGTGCATGCATGAACTGGCTCCCGTAGATTTAGTTATTAGGACCGGGGGAGAGCACCGCATTAGTAACTTTTTGATTTGGCAAATTGCCTATGCCGAACTTTACTTTACGGATGTTCTTTGGCCCGATTTCGCTGAACAGGACTTTGAAGGTGCACTCCATGCCTTTGTTAATCGAGAGCGTCGTTTCGGCGGCACTGAGCCGGGTGGCAGCAATGCCTGATGGGGGTCACTTTTGCTGAAGTATCGCCTGATTTCTGCTTTCGTCTTAATCCCCGTCGTTATTGCGGCGCTTTTTCTATTGCCGCCTGCGGGCTTTGCCATCGTCACGCTGGTAGTCTGTATGCTCGCCGCGTGGGAGTGGGGGCAATTTAGCGGTTTCACTTCAACGACGCAGCGAGTCTGGCTGTCGGTGCTTTGCGGTCTGCTGCTGGCGCTGATGCTATTCCTGATGCCGGAATACCATTATGACGTTCATCAACCGCTGGTTGAGGGAGCGCTGTGGGCATCATTCGGCTGGTGGATAGTCGCGCTGCTTCTGGTTCTGACTTACCCCGCTTCTGCGGCCTTCTGGCGCAATTCAAAAACGCTCCGTCTGATATTCGGCATCCTGACCATTGTCCCGTTTTTTTGGGGCATGCTGGCGCTGCGAGCGTGGCATTACGCCGACGATCATTACAGCGGTGCGCTGTGGTTACTTTACGTGATGATTCTGGTCTGGGGCGCTGATTCCGGCGCCTATATGTTCGGGAAAATGTTCGGTAAGCATAAGCTGGCGCCGAAGGTTTCTCCGGGTAAAACCTGGCAGGGTTTTTTCGGCGGGCTGTTAACGGCTGCGGTTATCTCCTGGGCTTACGGCTGGTGGGCCCATCTGGACGTGACGCCGACGGTCCTGCTGGTGTGTTCGGTTGTGGCGGCCCTGGCCTCGGTACTGGGCGATCTGACCGAAAGCATGTTTAAACGCGAAGCTGGCATCAAAGATAGCGGAAATCTGATTCCCGGACACGGCGGTATCCTCGATCGTATCGATAGCCTGACGGCTGCGGTACCTGTGTTTGCTTGTCTACTCTTGTTGGTTTTCAGGACGATTTGACGGAAGGTTTTATGCTGAGCGTTCTCTGGAATTTGGCTGCTTTTATTATTGCGTTGGGCGTGCTGATCACCGTCCATGAATTTGGCCATTTCTGGGTAGCTCGCCGCTGCGGTATCCGCGTTGAGCGTTTTTCTATTGGCTTTGGCAAAGCGCTGTGGCGCCGTTTTGATAAGCAGGGAACGGAATTTATTATCGCCCTTATCCCATTGGGCGGTTATGTCAAAATGCTCGATGAGCGCGTTGAGCCGGTGGCGCCCGAGATGCGCCACTGCGCGTTCAACAACAAAACCGTGGGTCAGCGTGCCGCGGTAATTGCCGCAGGGCCGATTGCCAACTTCCTTTTTGCCATTTTTGCCTGGTGGCTGGTCTTTATCATCGGTGTTCCCGGCGTGCGACCAGTCGTTGCCGATATCGCTCCTGACTCTATTGCCGCGCAAGCACAAATTGCAAAAGGAATGGAACTTAAAGCGATAGATGGCATCGAAACGCCTGATTGGGATGCAGTACGTATGGCGCTGGTGGCAAAGATTGGCGATCGGCAAACAATAGTTACCGTCGCCCCTTTCGGGACCAATCAACGCCAGGATAAAATCCTCGATCTGCAGCGTTGGGCGTTTGAGCCGGATAAACAAGATCCGGTTGCTTCGTTAGGCATTCAGCCCCGCAGCGCGCAGATTGATACCGTTCTGGCTGAAGTACAATCTAACTCGGCGGCGCAGAAGGCGGGTTTGCAAGCGGGCGACAGGATCGTTAAAGTCGATGGTCAACCGTTAACGCAGTGGATGACGTTTGTTAATCTGGTGCGTGATAATCCGGGTAAGGCGTTAGTTCTGGACATCGAGCGGCAGGGTAGCCCCCTGTCGGTAACCTTGACGCCGGATACGAAGTCTACCAAAGGTAAAGCTGAGGGGTTTGCAGGGGTCGTACCTAAGGTCATCCCGCTGCCTGATGAATATAAGACAGTGCGTCAGTACGGGCCGTTTGCCGCCATCGCTGAAGCCACGGATAAAACCTGGCAGCTGATGTCGTTAACGGTCAAGATGCTGGGCAAATTGATAACCGGTGATGTCAAACTGAACAACCTCAGCGGGCCGATTTCTATCGCCCAGGGGGCTGGGATGTCAGCGGAGTTTGGGCTGATTTATTATCTGATGTTTCTTGCGCTCATCAGCGTGAACCTCGGAATAATCAACCTGTTCCCGCTTCCCGTTCTTGACGGGGGACATCTGCTGTTTTTGGCGATTGAAAAGCTGAAAGGCGGACCGGTATCCGAGCGAGTTCAAGACTTTAGTTATCGCATTGGCTCAATATTGCTGGTGCTGTTAATGGGGCTTGCACTTTTCAATGATTTCTCTCGGTTGTAAGAGAGTTTGTTAGGAAGAACGCATAATAACGATGGCGATGAAAAAGTTGCTCATAGCGTCGCTGCTGTTTAGCAGCGCAACCGTATACGGTGCTGACGGGTTCGTGGTGAAGGACATTCATTTCGAAGGCCTTCAGCGTGTCGCTGTTGGTGCGGCCCTCCTCAGTATGCCAGTGCGTCCTGGCGATACCGTAACCGATGATGATATCAGTAATACCATCCGTGCCCTGTTTGCCACCGGCAACTTTGAGGACGTTCGCGTTCTGCGCGATGGTGATACCCTGCTGGTGCAGGTGAAAGAGCGTCCAACGATTGCCAGCATCACTTTCTCCGGCAACAAGTCGGTTAAAGATGACATGCTCAAGCAAAACCTTGAGGCATCCGGCGTACGCGTAGGGGAATCTCTCGATCGCACCACGCTTGCTGATATCGAAAAGGGGCTGGAGGATTTCTACTATAGCGTCGGTAAGTATAGCGCCAGCGTTAAAGCTGTCGTGACGCCGCTGCCGCGTAACCGTGTCGACCTGAAACTGGTATTCCAGGAAGGCGTCTCAGCGAAAATCCAGCAGATCAATATCGTCGGCAATCATGCATTCAGCACCGATGAACTGATTTCTACCTTCCAGCTGCGCGATGAAGTGCCGTGGTGGAACGTGGTCGGCGATCGCAAATATCAGAAACAGAAGCTGGCGGGAGATCTCGAAACGCTGCGCAGCTACTATCTGGATCGCGGCTATGCTCGTTTCAACATTGACTCCACGCAGGTTAGCCTGACGCCGGATAAAAAAGGGATCTACATCACCATCAACATTACCGAAGGCGATCAGTACAAGCTTTCTGGCGTGCAGGTGACGGGAGACCTGGCAGGGCATTCGGCAGAAATCGAAGCGCTGACTAAAGTTGAACCGGGTGAGCTGTATAACGGCACCAAAGTGACCAAAATGGAGAATGACATTAAGAAACTCCTCGGTCGCTACGGTTACGCCTATCCGCGCGTTCAGTCCCAGCCGGAAATCAACGATAGTGATAAGACCGTGAAGCTGCACGTAAACGTCGATGCGGGTAACCGCTACTACGTGCGTAAAATTCGCTTCGAAGGCAACGATACCTCGAAAGATGCCGTTCTGCGTCGCGAAATGCGTCAGATGGAAGGTGCCTGGCTGGGCAGCGACCTGGTCGACCAGGGGAAAGATCGTCTGAATCGTCTGGGCTACTTTGAAACGGTTGATACCGATACGCAGCGCGTGCCGGGCAGCCCGGATCAGGTTGACGTGGTCTATAAAGTTAAAGAACGCAATACCGGTAGCTTTAACTTTGGCGTGGGTTACGGTACGGAAAGCGGCGTAAGCTTCCAGGCCGGCGTTCAGCAGGATAACTGGCTCGGTACCGGCTATTCTGTGGGAATTAACGGCACCAAAAACGATTACCAGACCTATACTGAACTGTCGGTGACGAACCCGTACTTTACCGTGGATGGCGTCAGCCTCGGCGGTCGTGTTTTCTATAACGACTTCGATGCTAACGATGCGGATCTGTCTGACTATACCAACAAGAGCTATGGTACAGATATTACGCTGGGCTTCCCGGTCAACGAGTACAATTCGCTGCGCGCGGGTCTCGGCTATGTGCATAACAAGCTGTCCAATATGCAGCCTCAGGTTGCTATGTGGCGTTATCTGAACTCAATGGGCCAAACGCCGAATGATACGAACGACCGAAACTCGTTCAGCGCTGACGACTTCACCTTCAACTACGGCTGGACGTATAACAAGCTCGACCGGGGCTTCTTCCCGACCGAAGGTTCACGCGTCAACCTGAACGGTAAAGTGACGATTCCGGGTTCGGATAACGAATACTACAAAGCGACGCTGGATACCGCGACCTATGTACCGATCGACGACGATCATAAGTGGGTGGTATTAGGTCGAACCAGATGGGGTTATGGTGACGGTATTGGTAGTAAAGAAATGCCGTTCTATGAGAACTTCTATGCCGGTGGTTCAAGTACCGTGCGTGGCTTCCAGTCCAACACTATCGGTCCGAAGGCTGTTTATAAACCAGCCAGCAGCCGCCATGATGGTGATGATGGATACGATAACGAATGCGATTCTAACTCCGCAGGTCTATGTAAGTCTGATGATGCGGTGGGCGGTAACGCCATGGCGGTGGCCAGCCTTGAGCTGATTACTCCAACGCCGTTTATCAGCGATAAATATGCGAATTCGGTCCGTACTTCCTTCTTCTGGGATATGGGCACCGTGTGGGATACAAACTGGCAGAATACGGCGGATACGAGAGCCGCTGGTGTTCCTGACTATAGCGATCCGAACAACATTCGTATGTCTGCGGGTATCGCAGTGCAGTGGATGTCGCCGTTAGGACCGTTGGTATTCTCCTACGCTCAGCCGTTTAAAAAGTACGATGGAGACAAAGCTGAACAGTTCCAGTTTAACATCGGTAAAACATGGTAATTGTGTTGGCTACAATGGAATGTAAGTGCAGTTGCAGTATAGCGCTGACTATTGGCGATAACTGAGGTTATCGCCTGGCCACGCAAATAACGGTACCCCTGGGTACTCATGGGATGGTAAGGAGTTAATTGTGAAAAAGTGGTTATTAGCTGCAGGTCTGGGTTTAGCAATGGTAACTTCCGCTCAGGCGGCAGATAAGATTGCAATGGTTAACATGAACAGCCTGTTCCAGCAGGTTGCCCAGAAAACAGGCGTTTCTAACACGCTGGAAAACGAGTTTAAAGGCCGCGCGAGCGAGCTGCAGCGTATGGAAGGCGACCTGCAGTCTAAAATGCAGCGTCTGCAGTCCATGAAAGCGGGCTCTGACCGTACCAAACTGGAAAAAGACGTGATGGCTCAGCGCCAGACTTTCTCCCAGAAAGCGCAGTCTTTTGAACAGGATCGTGCACGTCGTTCTAACGAAGAGCGCGGCAAGCTGGTGACTCGTATCCAGAGCGCTGTGCAGAGCGTCGCTAAAGATCAGAGCATCGATCTGGTTGTTGACTCTAATGCCGTTGCATACAACAGCAGCGATGTAAAAGACATCACCGCTGATGTGCTGAAACAGGTTAAATAAGTAATGCCTTCAATTCGACTGGCTGATTTAGCCCAGCAGTTGGATGCAGAATTACACGGTGATGGCGATATCGTCATCACCGGCGTTGCGTCCATGCAGTCCGCGAAAGCGGGCCATATTACTTTCATGGTAAATCCTAAGTACCGTGAACACCTGGCCGCTTGCCAGGCATCTGCCGTCGTGATGACGCAGGATGATTTGCCTTTTGCCCACAGCGCCGCGCTGGTAGTGCGTAATCCCTACCTGACCTACGCGCGCATGGCTCAAATTCTTGATACCACGCCGCAGCCGGCGCAGGATATCGCGCCGAGCGCGGTCATCGATGCCACGGCGAAGCTGGGTACTCACGTAGCGATTGGCCCGAATGCCGTTATCGAGTCGGGTGTTATCCTCGGTGATAACGTGGTTATCGGCGCCGGTTGCTTCGTTGGGAAAAATACGAAAATAGGTGCCGGCTCGCGTTTATGGGCCAACGTCACCGTTTACCACGACATTGAGATCGGCGAGAATTGCCTGATTCAGTCCAGCACGGTGATTGGCGCAGATGGCTTCGGCTACGCGAACGATCGCGGCAACTGGGTTAAGATCCCGCAGCTGGGTCGCGTCATTATCGGCGATCGCGTGGAGATAGGCGCTTGTACGACCATCGATCGCGGTGCGCTGGACGACACCGTCATTGGTAACGGCGTGATTATTGATAACCAGTGTCAGATTGCGCACAACGTGGTAATTGGCGACAACACCGCAGTTGCTGGTGGCGTGATTATGGCGGGCAGCCTCAAGATTGGCCGCTACTGCATGATCGGCGGAGCCAGCGTGATCAACGGCCACATGGAAATCTGCGATAAAGTCACCGTCACGGGTATGGGGATGGTTATGCGACCGATCACCGAGCCAGGCGTTTACTCTTCAGGTATCCCGCTGCAGCCGAATAAGGTCTGGCGCAAGACCGCTGCGCTGGTACTGAATATTGATGATATGAGCAAGCGTCTCAAAGCCATTGAGCGCAAGGTTAATCAACAAGATTAGTGCTTCTCCAGCCACATTTAAATTTTCGGCCTGTTGCATTCATGAGATTGCCGCAGGCCGTGTTATTATTGCCTTTTAGTATATTTAGACAGGAAGAGTATTTTGACTACTGACACTCATACTCTGCACATTGAAGAGATTCTGGAACTGCTGCCTCACCGTTACCCGTTCCTGCTGGTCGATCGCGTGCTGGATTTTGAAGAAGGTCGTTTTCTACGCGCAGTAAAAAATGTTTCTGTAAATGAGCCGTTTTTCCAGGGGCACTTCCCTGGTAAGCCGATTTTACCGGGCGTACTGATTCTGGAAGCGATGGCCCAGGCTACCGGCATTCTGGCATTCAAAAGCGTTGGAAAACTGGAACCGGGCGAGCTGTATTATTTTGCCGGGATTGACGAAGCGCGTTTCAAACGTCCGGTCGTGCCTGGCGATCAGATGATTATGGAAGTCACTTTTGAGAAAACCCGTCGCGGCCTGACTCGTTTCAAAGGCGTTGCGACGGTGGACGGGAAAGTGGTTTGCGAAGCAACGATGATGTGTGCCCGTAGCCGGGAGGCCTGATACGTGATTGATAAAACCGCCTTTATTCATCCTACCGCCATTGTAGAAGAAGGCGCCGTTATTGGCGTTAACGTCCACATTGGCCCGTTTTGTATTGTTGGCGCTAACGTCGAAATCGGCGAAGGCACCGTACTGAAATCTCACGTTGTCATCAACGGTCATACCAAAATTGGCCGCGACAACGAGATCTATCAGTTCGCTTCCATCGGTGAAGTTAACCAGGATCTGAAATATGCTGGCGAACCGACCCGCGTGGAAATTGGCGATCGCAACCGCATCCGCGAAAGCGTCACCATTCATCGTGGCACAGTACAGGGCGGTGGATTAACGAAGGTGGGCAGCGATAACCTGCTGATGATCAACGCCCACGTGGCGCATGATTGTACGCTTGGCGACCGCTGTATTCTGGCTAATAACGCCACCCTCGCAGGTCATGTTTCGCTGGATGATTTTGTTATCATCGGCGGCATGACTGCCGTGCATCAGTTC
This sequence comes from Klebsiella sp. CN_Kp066, assembly GCF_040065135.1. Taxonomy (NCBI): domain Bacteria; kingdom Pseudomonadati; phylum Pseudomonadota; class Gammaproteobacteria; order Enterobacterales; family Enterobacteriaceae; genus Klebsiella; species Klebsiella sp. CN_Kp066. The sequence continues at coordinate 99,532 of NZ_JBEAIU010000053.1, forward strand.
TGCATTATTGGCGCGCACGTGATGGTGGGCGGCTGCTCCGGCGTAGCGCAAGACGTTCCGCCGTTCGTTATTGCTCAGGGCAACCACGCAACGCCGTTTGGCGTTAACATCGAAGGGTTGAAGCGTCGCGGCTTCAGCCGTGAGGCGATCACTGCGATTCGTAACGCCTATAAGCTACTGTACCGCAGCGGTAAAACGCTGGATGAAGCGAAAGCCGAGATCGCCGAACTGGCGACACAGTATCCTGAAGTGCAGACATTTACCGACTTCTTTGCTCGCTCCACGCGCGGCCTGATTCGTTAATGGCTGAATCACGTCCCCTGACGATTGCCCTGGTCGCCGGAGAAACCTCCGGCGATATTCTTGGTGCCGGTCTTATTCGCGCGCTCAAAGCCCGTATGCCTGATGCTCGTTTTGTAGGCGTTGCCGGGCCGTTAATGCAGGCGGAAGGCTGCGAGGCCTGGTACGAGATGGAAGAGCTGGCGGTGATGGGCATTGTTGAAGTGCTGGGACGCCTGCGTCGACTGCTGCACATTCGCGCCGATCTCACCCGACGTTTTACCGAGCTTAAACCAGACGTGTTCGTCGGTATTGATGCGCCTGACTTCAATATCACCCTCGAAGGTAATCTGAAGAAGCAGGGTATCAAAACGATCCATTACGTCAGCCCATCGGTTTGGGCATGGCGGCAAAAACGCGTTTTCAAAATTGGCAGATCCACCGATCTGGTTCTGGCATTCCTGCCTTTCGAAAAAGCGTTTTATGACAAATTTAACGTTCCCTGCCGGTTTATCGGCCACACGATGGCGGATGCGATGCCGCTGGACCCGGACAAAGACGCGGCGCGCGACCGTCTGGGGATCGCGCGTGACGTACACTGCCTGGCGCTGCTGCCGGGTAGCCGTGGGGCAGAAGTCGAGATGCTCAGCGCCGACTTCCTGAAAACGGCGCAAATCCTGCGAGAATATTATCCCGATCTGGAAGTGGTCGTTCCGCTGGTCAACGCGAAGCGGCGGGAACAGTTTGAGCGTATCAAGGCGGAAACGGCGCCGGAGCTGGCCGTTCATCTACTGGATGGGCGGGCTCGCGATGCAATGATCGCCAGCGATGCTGCGCTGCTGGCCTCCGGCACGGCTGCACTGGAGTGTATGCTGGCTAAGTGCCCGATGGTAGTTGGTTATCGGATGAAGCCCTTTACCTTCTGGCTGGCGAAACGGCTGGTGAAGACCGACTACGTGTCGTTACCGAACTTACTGGCCGGGCGTGAACTGGTTAAAGAGCTGCTGCAGGATGAATGCCGACCGCAGGCGCTGGCGGAGGCGCTGAAGCCGCTGCTGGCCGACGGTAAAACCAGCCACGATATGCATGAAACCTTCCGCGCGCTGCATCAGCAGATCCGCTGCAACGCTGATGAGCAGGCGGCGGATGCAGTTCTGGAGTTAGCAAAATGATGGAATTCGTGTATCCGCATACCCATCTGGTTGCGGGAGTCGATGAAGTCGGACGCGGTCCGCTGGTTGGCGCGGTGGTGACGGCTGCGGTGATACTCGATCCGGCCAGACCGATTGTGGGTCTTAATGACTCGAAAAAGCTCAGCGAAAAACGGCGCCTGGCGCTATTTGATGAGATCAAAGAAAAAGCGCTGTGCTGGAGCCTGGGTCGGGCGGAGCCGCATGAAATCGATGAACTGAATATTTTACACGCGACCATGCTGGCCATGCAGCGCGCCGTCGCGGGTTTGCGCGTCTCCCCGGAATTTGTTCTTATTGATGGTAACCGCTGTCCGCCGCTGCCCGTACCTTCGCTGGCGGTTGTCAAAGGCGATAGCCGGGTGGCGGAAATCAGCGCCGCGTCGATTCTGGCGAAAGTCACGCGCGATGCGGAAATGGCCGCGCTGGATCGGCAATTTCCACAGTACGGCTTTGCACAACATAAAGGTTATCCCACCGCTTTTCATCTGCAAAAGCTGCTGGAACATGGCGTTATCGAGCAATACCGGCGCAGTTTTGGCCCGGTGAAACGCGCGCTGGGCCTGGCGTCCTGAACTGACACGCAAGCACTAAAGTAACGCGGAATCTGAAGATGGCTGAACCACGTTTCGTACACCTGCGGGTGCACAGCGACTATTCCATGATCGATGGTCTGGCGAAAACCGGACCGTTAGTAAAAAAGGCGGCCGCGCTCGGCATGCCTGCGCTGGCGATCACTGATTTTACCAACCTCTGCGGGCTGGTGAAGTTCTACGGAACGGGACACGGCGCCGGAATTAAACCCATAGTCGGGGCCGATTTCCACGTCCAGAGCGATCTGCTCGGCGATGAACTGAGCCAGCTTACGGTATTGGCTGCGAATAATACTGGCTATCAAAACCTGACGCTGCTGATCTCCAAAGCCTATCAGCGCGGCTACGGCGCAGCGGGCCCGATTATCGATCGCGACTGGTTGATCGAATTAAAAGAAGGCTTAATTCTGCTCTCCGGCGGGCGTATGGGCGACGTGGGCCGTAGTCTGCTGCGCGGCAATATGGCACTGGTGGATCAGTGCGTTGATTTTTATGCGCAGCATTTCCCTGATTGCTATTTCCTTGAGCTCATTCGCACCGGCCGCCAGGATGAAGAGTCTTATCTGCATGCGGCGGTGAAGCTGGCGGAAACTCGCGGCTTACCGGTGGTGGCAACCAACGACGTTCGCTTCCTTGAACCGGGCGACTTCGATGCTCATGAAATCCGCGTGGCCATCCACGACGGCTTTACCCTCGACGATCCAAAGCGTCCGCGCAACTACTCGCCGCAGCAGTATATGCGCAGCGAAGAAGAGATGTGCGAGCTCTTTTCCGATATACCCGAAGCGCTGGAAAACAGCGTTGAGATCGCCAAACGCTGTAACGTGACCGTGCGCCTTGGTGAATACTTCCTGCCGCAGTTCCCGACCGGGGATATGACCACCGAAGATTATCTGGTTAAGAAATCCAAAGAGGGTCTGGAAGAGCGCCTGGAATTCCTGTTCCCCGATCCGGAAGAGCGGATTAAACGCCGTCCTGAATATGATGAGCGTCTGGATGTTGAGCTGCAGGTGATTAACCAGATGGGGTTCCCTGGTTACTTCCTGATCGTGATGGAGTTTATCCAGTGGTCGAAGGATAACGGCGTGCCGGTGGGGCCAGGACGTGGTTCCGGTGCCGGGTCGCTGGTGGCTTACGCGCTGAAAATTACTGACCTCGACCCGCTGGAATTTGACCTGCTGTTCGAACGTTTCCTTAATCCGGAACGTGTCTCCATGCCCGACTTCGACGTTGACTTCTGCATGGAGAAACGCGACCAGGTGATTGAGCACGTTGCGGACATGTACGGTCGCGATGCGGTTTCGCAGATTATTACCTTTGGTACCATGGCGGCGAAGGCGGTAATCCGCGACGTTGGCCGCGTGCTTGGTCACCCGTACGGTTTTGTGGATCGTATTTCCAAGCTGGTGCCGCCAGACCCGGGGATGACGCTGGCGAAAGCGTTTGAAGCCGAACCGCAACTGCCGGAAATTTACGAGGCGGATGAAGAGGTTAAAGCGCTGATCGACATGGCGCGTAAGCTCGAAGGGGTCACCCGTAACGCCGGTAAACACGCAGGCGGGGTGGTGATCGCGCCGACGAAAATTACCGATTTTGCCCCGCTATACTGCGATGAAGCGGGCCAGCATCCGGTTACCCAGTTTGATAAAAACGATGTCGAATATGCCGGGCTGGTAAAGTTCGACTTCCTCGGTTTGCGTACGCTCACCATCATTAACTGGGCGCTGGAGATGATCAACGCCCGCCGCGAGAAGAACGGCGAGGGGCCACTGGATATCGCCGCTATTCCGCTCGACGATAAAAAAAGCTTCGATATGCTGCAGCGCTCGGAAACCACCGCCGTCTTCCAGCTTGAATCGCGCGGCATGAAGGATCTGATTAAGCGTCTGCAGCCCGACTGCTTCGAAGATATGATCGCCCTGGTGGCCCTGTTCCGTCCGGGGCCGCTGCAGTCGGGGATGGTGGATAACTTTATCGACCGTAAACACGGCCGTGAAGAGATATCGTATCCGGACGTACAGTGGCAGCATGAATGTCTGAAACCGGTACTGGAGCCAACCTATGGCATTATCCTGTACCAGGAACAGGTCATGCAGATCGCCCAGGAGCTTTCCGGCTATACCCTCGGCGGCGCGGATATGCTGCGTCGTGCGATGGGTAAGAAAAAACCGGAAGAGATGGCCAAGCAGCGTTCTGTCTTCGAAGAAGGCGCGAAGAAAAATGGCGTTGACGGCGAGCTGGCGATGAAGATCTTTGACCTGGTGGAGAAATTCGCCGGTTATGGCTTTAACAAATCGCACTCTGCCGCTTATGCTTTAGTGTCCTATCAGACGCTGTGGCTGAAGGCGCACTATCCGGCTGAATTTATGGCGGCGGTGATGACCGCGGATATGGATAACACCGAAAAAGTCGTCGGCCTCGTGGATGAGTGCTGGCGGATGGGGCTGAAGATTCTGCCGCCGGATATTAACTCCGGCCTGTACCATTTCCACGTTAACGACGATGGCGAAATCGTTTATGGTATCGGCGCGATTAAAGGCGTCGGCGAAGGTCCGATTGAAGCGATCATTGAAGCCCGTAATCAGGGCGGCTATTTCCGCGAACTGTTCGATCTCTGCGCGCGTACAGATATTAAAAAACTCAACCGTCGGGTGCTGGAAAAACTGATCATGTCCGGGGCCTTTGACCGCCTCGGGCCGCATCGCGCGGCGTTAATGAATTCGCTGGGCGACGCGCTGAAGGCTGCCGATCAGCACGCGAAAGCCGAAGCTATCGGTCAGGCGGACATGTTCGGCGTGCTGGCGGAAGAGCCGGAGCAAATCGAGCAGTCCTACGCCAGCTGCCAGCCGTGGCCGGAACAGGTGGTGCTGGATGGCGAAAGGGAGACCCTGGGGCTGTACCTGACCGGGCACCCGATTAACCAGTATTTGAAAGAGATCGAACGCTACGTTGGCGGCGTACGACTCAAAGACATGCATCCGACCGATCGTGGTAAAGTGACCACGGCGGCGGGGCTCGTTATTGCCGCGCGGGTCATGGTCACCAAGCGCGGCAATCGTATCGGCATCTGTACGCTGGATGACCGTTCCGGGCGTCTGGAGGTGATGCTATTCACCGACGCTCTGGATAAATACCAGCAGCTGCTGGAAAAAGACCGCATACTTATCGTCAGCGGACAGGTCAGCTTTGATGACTTCAGCGGGGGGCTTAAAATGACCGCTCGTGAAGTCATGGACATTGACGAAGCCCGGGAAAAATATGCTCGCGGGCTTGCTATCTCGCTGACGGACAGGCAAATTGATGACCAGCTTTTAAACCGACTCCGTCAGTCTCTGGAACCCCACCGTTCGGGAACTATTCCAGTACACCTCTATTATCAGAGGGCGGATGCACGCGCGCGGTTGCGTTTTGGCGCAACATGGCGCGTCTCTCCGAGCGATCGTTTACTTAACGATCTGCGTGGCCTTATCGGCTCGGAGCAGGTGGAACTGGAGTTTGACTAATACAGGAATACTATGAGTCTGAATTTCCTTGATTTTGAACAGCCGATTGCAGAGCTGGAAGCGAAAATCGATTCTCTGACTGCGGTTAGCCGTCAGGATGAGAAACTGGATATTAATATCGATGAAGAAGTGCATCGCCTGCGTGAAAAGAGCGTAGAGCTGACGCGCAAGATCTTCGCCGATCTTGGTGCATGGCAGGTTGCCCAACTGGCCCGCCATCCACGTCGCCCATACACCCTGGATTATGTCCGCCTGGCTTTCGACGAATTCGACGAACTGGCCGGCGATCGCGCCTACGCCGATGATAAAGCTATCGTTGGCGGGATTGCGCGTCTGGACGGGCGTCCGGTGATGATTATCGGCCACCAGAAAGGGCGTGAAACCAAAGAGAAAATTCGCCGCAACTTCGGTATGCCGGCGCCGGAAGGCTATCGTAAAGCGCTGCGTCTGATGGAAATGGCCGAGCGCTTTAAAATGCCGATCATTACCTTCATCGACACCCCTGGTGCTTATCCAGGCGTCGGGGCGGAAGAACGCGGCCAGTCTGAAGCGATTGCTCGCAACCTGCGTGAAATGTCCCGTCTGAGCGTGCCGGTTATCTGCACCGTTATCGGTGAAGGCGGCTCCGGCGGCGCGCTGGCGATTGGCGTCGGTGATAAAGTGAATATGCTGCAGTACAGCACCTATTCCGTTATCTCCCCGGAAGGCTGTGCGTCCATTCTATGGAAAAGCGCTGACAAAGCGCCGCTGGCCGCTGAGGCAATGGGAATTGTTGCTCCGCGTCTGAAAGAGCTGAAGCTCATTGACTCCATCATTCCTGAACCGCTGGGCGGTGCGCATCGTAATCCGGAAGCGATGGCAGCCTCACTGAAAGAACAGCTGTTGGCCGATCTGGCTGACCTCGACGTGCTTGGTGAGGAAGAACTGCTGAACCGCCGCTACCAACGCCTGATGAGCTACGGCTACGCCTGATTATTGATCTCATTTTTCAACGCTAAGGGTCGGATTTTCCGGCCCTTTTTTATGTGTTGTTTATTGAGATGACGTGAGAAGAACAAGAGCTAATGTGATTAGCCGATGATGCCGCTCTCCCTTAAAACAGTAGCGACTGCCTGGTATTGTAACCCGGCAGGCCGTTAACAAGGATAAAGGAGAAGTTCTATGGCATTGCACAAAACCGTCGCGATAAGCGCCGTGGCCGCAGGGATCATGTTAAGCCTGGGGGCCGCACAGGCTGCACCGCTGCTGGGCGCAACGGAAGCGACAACCATGAAGGCGAGCGACCTGGCCGCTAAAGAAAAAGCCTTAACCGACTTTCCGCTGATGGAGTCGGTTAAATCATCAATTCAAACCCTGCCTAACAGCGAAGTGGAGAAAATCGCACCGGGCCTGGCGAGCAACCCGGCGAACGTTAAGCGTGTTGAAAGCATCCTTTCAGAACAGGATTGGGAATATCTGTTCCCGATGCGCGCCGCAGAATATACCTACTCTAATTTTCTGAAAGCTATTGGTAAATTCCCTGCCGTGTGCGGAACCTATACCGACGGACGCGACAGCGATGCCATCTGCCGTAAATCGCTGGCAACCATGTTTGCCCACTTTGCTCAGGAGACCGGCGGCCATGAAAGCTGGCGTGATATTCCCGAATGGCGTCAGGCGCTGGTTTATCTGCGTGAGGTTGGCTGGGTTGAAGGTCAGAAGGGCGGCTATAACGGCGAATGCGATCCCTCTATCTGGCAGGGGCAGACCTGGCCATGCGGTAAAGATAAAGACGGCGACTACCTGAGCTACTTCGGCCGCGGAGCGAAACAGCTGTCCTATAACTACAACTATGGTCCGTTCTCCGATGCAATGTACGATGGCGACGTTCGTCCTCTGCTGGATAAACCGGAGCTGGTGGCGGATACCTGGATGAACCTGGCGAGCGCCGTCTTTTTCTTCGTTTATCCGCAGCCGCCGAAGCCCTCTATGCTGCACGTCATCGACGGAACCTGGGTTCCAAACGATCATGATAAAGCAAATGGCCTGGTCGAAGGCTTTGGGGTAACCATTCAGATTATCAACGGCGGCGTTGAGTGCGGCGGGGCGGAAGAGAACGCGCAGTCTCTTAACCGTATTGCTTACTACAAAGAGTTCGCAAACTACCTCAAAGTGCCGATTGCCGACGACGAAGTTCTCGGCTGTAAGAATATGAAGCAGTTCGATGAAGGTGGCGCGGGCGCATTGCCGATTTACTGGGAAGAGGATTGGGGATGGAGTCCGGACACCGCTGACGGCAAGACTAACGCCTGTCAGTTGGTGGGCTATCAGACGCCGTATACCGCTTTTAAAGAGGGCGACTATGCGAAGTGTGTGCAGAGCCACTTCAACGTCAATATCGTTGATGACAGCGGCCAGTCCGAGGATATTACGCCGGTCAAGCCCGACGATACCACACCTGCGCAGGAGACGAACGTGGCGCCGGTGGCTCGCATCGCCGGTCCGATTGGCGCAATTGAAGCTGGTGCCAGGGTTTCTCTGAGCGCGGAAGGTTCTACCGATGCGAACGGCGACAAGCTAAGCTACACCTGGATGTCTCAGGACGGCCAGACCCTTAGCGGACAGGATAAAGCCGTAATTACCTTCACCGCACCGGAAAAAGATCGCGATGCCCAGTATGTGGTTAGCCTGACGGTAAGCGACGGTTCGTTGTCCAGTACGGCAACTTACACTCTGAACGTCAAGGCCAAAGCCGCTGCTGCGGACGAAACGACGGATGGCAAAGATAGCGATACCATTAGCTATCCTTCCTGGAGCAGTACCCAGACATGGAAAGAGGGCGATATCGTCAATAACCACGGCGCGCTGTATCAGTGTAAACCGCTTCCGGAAGGAGCATGGTGCAACGTGGCGCCGACTTACTATGAGCCTGGCGCCGGCATTGCCTGGGGCGATGCGTGGAAGGCGTTGTAATAGAGATAAATCCGCCAGCGCTAAGCGCTGGCGGGGTGCTATTATGCTTTCCTTAGGTCAATTCCTGGAGGAAAGCGTGAATATTATTGCGATCATGGGTCCCCACGGCGTCTATTATAAAGACGAACCGATGAAAGAACTGGAAGCTGCCCTGCAACGGCAAGGTTTCCAGACCATCTGGCCGCAAAATAGCGCCGACCTTTTGCAGTTTATTGAGCATAATCCGCGGATCTGCGGAGTCATTTTCGATTGGGATGAGTACAGCGTGGATCTGTGCAGCGATATCAATCGTTTAAATGAGTATCTGCCGCTGTACGCCTTTATCAACGCCCATTCGACGATGGACGTCAGCAGTCAGGACCTGCGTATGACGCTATGGTTCTTTGAATATGCGCTGGGGCTTTCGGAAGAGATCGCTACCCGCATCGGTCAATACACCCGCGAATACCTCGACAACATCACCCCGCCGTTTACCCGGGCGCTGTTTAACTACGTACAGGAGGGAAAATATACCTTCTGTACGCCTGGACATATGGGCGGATCGGCCTATCAAAAAAGCCCGGTGGGTTGTCTGTTTTATGATTTCTTTGGCGGTAATACCTTAAAGGCCGACGTCTCTATTTCCGTGACGGAGCTGGGGTCGCTGCTCGATCATAGCGGCCCGCATCTGGAGGCCGAGGAGTATATTGCCCGCGCCTTCGGCGCCGAGCAGAGCTATATGGTCACCAACGGAACCTCGACGTCGAATAAAATTGTTGGTATGTATTCTGCCCCGGCGGGCAGTACCCTGCTTATCGATCGCAACTGCCATAAATCGTTGGCCCATTTACTGATGATGAGCGATGTGGTGCCGCTATGGCTGAAACCGACGCGCAACGCGCTAGGGATCCTCGGCGGCATACCCAAGCGTGAATTTACCCGCGATAGTATTCAACAAAAAGTCAACGCCACCGGCGGCGCCGGGTGGCCGGTTCATGCGGTGATCACTAACTCCACCTATGACGGGCTGCTGTATAACACGACCTGGATCAAAGAGACCCTCGACGTGTCGTCAATCCACTTTGACTCCGCCTGGGTACCCTACACTCATTTCCATCCGATCTATCAGGGGAAAAGCGGGATGAGCGGCGATCGCATCCCGGGCAAAGTGATCTTTGAAACGCAGTCGACGCACAAAATGCTGGCGGCGCTATCGCAGGCTTCGCTGATTCATATTAAAGGCAGCTACGATGAAGATACCTTCAATGAAGCCTTCATGATGCATACCTCGACCTCACCGAGCTACCCGATCGTTGCCTCTATTGAAACGGCGGCAGCCATGCTGCGGGGTAATTCCGGCAGGCGACTGATCCAGCGTTCGATTGAGCGGGCGCTGGATTTTCGTAAAGAGGTGCAGCGATTACGCGAGGAGTCTGACGGTTGGTTCTTTGATATCTGGCAGCCGGAAGAGATTGGTGAAGCGCAGTGCTGGCCGGTTTCGCCCGGTGAACAGTGGCACGGTTTTCAGGATGCCGATAGCGACCATATGTACCTCGATCCGGTGAAAGTGACGATTCTGACGCCCGGCATGGATGAGCAGGGTAATATGGATAATGAAGGTATACCGGCGGCGCTGGTGGCGAAATTCCTTGATGAGCGCGGCGTGGTCGTCGAGAAAACGGGCCCGTACAACCTGCTGTTCCTTTTTAGTATTGGTATAGATAAAACCCGAGCGATGGGACTGTTGCGTGGATTGACTGAGTTCAAACGCTCTTACGATCTCAATTTGCGAGTGAAAAATATGCTGCCGGATCTGTACGCTGAAGATCCGGATTTTTACCGCAATATGCGCATTCAGGATCTGGCGCAGGGTATTCATCGTCTGATTCGCCAGCACCAGCTCTCGCAGCTGATGCTTAGCGCCTTTGACGTCCTGCCGGAGATGAAAATGACGCCGCATCAGGCCTGGCAGCGGCAGATCAAAGGTGAAGTGGAAACTATCGAACTGGAAAATCTGGTCGGGCGTATTTCAGCGAATATGATCCTACCGTACCCGCCCGGCGTGCCGCTGCTGATGCCCGGTGAGATGATCGCCGAAGAGAGCCGCGCGGTGCTCAATTTCCTGCTCATGCTGTGCTCTATTGGTCGCCACTATCCGGGCTTCGAAACCGATATCCACGGCGCGAAACGCGATGAAGATGGGGTGTACTGGGTTCGAGTCTTAAAAAATGACTAAGCGCTTGCGCAATAATGAACTGAGCGAGTAACGTTGTTGGCTTCAACAGGAGGAGTGGTACCATGCTGGGTTTAAAACGGGTTCACCATATCGCTATCATTGCGACGGATTATGCGAAGAGTAAAGCGTTTTACTGCGACATCCTGGGGTTCACCCTGCAGGGGGAGTTTTATCGCGCAGAGCGTGATTCCTGGAAAGGCGATCTGGCGCTGAATGGTGAATATGTCATTGAACTGTTTTCATTCCCGTTTCCTCCCTCGCGTCCGAGTCGCCCCGAAGCCTGCGGGTTACGCCATCTGGCGTTTAGCGTCGATGATGTCGATGCCGCTGTGGCTCATCTTGAGGCGCACGGTGTGCCTTGTGAAGGGGTTCGTATCGACCCTTTTACCGGTAAGCGTTTCACCTTTTTTAACGATCCGGACGGGCTGCCGCTGGAGATTTATCAGCAGTAATTCTTGTCAGCGCGTGTTCTGGCGGGTAACGTGCCGAACACGCTTACCTCAGTTAGTACTCTCATGATGATGATCCCGGACATTGCGCACACGCTTCAGCCGCACCGCCATTTTTTAGTGGCCTTTAGCGGCGGGCTGGATTCGAGCGTGCTTTTGTATCGCCTGGTGCTCTGGCGCGAGCAGGATCCCACCGTTCGCCTGAGGGCGATACATATTCACCACGGGCTCAGCGCCAACGCCGACGACTGGGTGGCGCACTGCCAGCAAATGTGCCAGCAGTGGCAGGTGCCGCTTCTGGTAGAGCGGGTCGCGCTCGCCGATGAGGGGTTGGGAATTGAGGCTCATGCGCGGCAGGCGCGCTACCAGGCATTTCGTTCGGCGCTGGCGCCCGGCGAAGCGCTGGTGACCGCGCAGCATCTTGACGACCAGTGCGAAACCTTCCTGTTAGCCCTTAAGCGGGGAAGCGGCCCTACCGGGCTCTCGGCGATGGCCGGCGAGTCCGATTTTGCCGGGACGAAACTGCTGCGCCCGCTGCTTCACGAAAGCCGTGACTCCCTCCATCAGTGGGCGATGGCCCGTCAGCTCAGCTGGATTGAAGACGAAAGCAACCAGGATGACGCTTACGATCGCAACTTTCTCCGCCTGCGGATTCTCCCGCTGCTTCATGCACGCTGGCCGCACTTTGCCGAGGCCGTGGCGCGCAGCGCCAGCCTGTGCGGCGAACAGGAACAGCTGCTGGATGAGATGCTGGCCGCCGAGCTGGCAACGCTGGTTGCTGAGGACAGTTCGTTAACTATCGCTCCGTTGACGACTATGAGCGCACCTCGGCGGGCCGCGCTGCTGCGCCGCTGGCTGGCTGGGCTCAATGCACCAATGCCTTCGCGCGAGGTGCCGGAGCGTATCTGGCGTGAAGTGGCGATGGCGCGCGAGGATGCGTTTCCCTGTTTGCGCCTTGGTCCGTTTACCGTTCGCCGCTACCAGCAGCGTCTGTACTGGGTGAGATATATTCCAGGCCAGAGTGAGACAATGCTGGAGTGGCGCGATACTGCCAGCCCGCTGCCGTTGCCTGACGGTCTCGGCGAGCTGAGTTTACTGTCCGGCGGGCCGTTACGCGGGCCGCGCGAGGGAGAAGCCGTTACTGTTCGCTTTCGTGCCAGCGGTAATCTGCATATCGTGGGTCGCAACGGTGGTCGCAAGCTGAAAAAAATCTGGCAGGAGCTGGGCGTTGCGCCCTGGCGGCGCGATACGACTCCGCTACTGTTCTATGGCGAAACGCTTATTGCCGCCGCCGATGGTCTGTTTATTACCGTCGATGGGAAAGTTCAGGAAAGTGAAGGCTTACAGATGAGATGGAGGAAAACGGGCGGCTAGGCCACCCGTTTTGATTCAGGACTCGCTAACGACTACCGTACCGATTTGCGGATGGCTGAAGCTGGCGATTTTATCCAGGCGCAGTTCGCGGACGTTCCCGGCGAGCTCTACGACCAGATACTCGATATTTTTGCGCGAGATAAGATCGTTGGCCTTCGCTTGCAGCTGTTCGCCATCTTTGAGCTCCAGCGCCAGGACCAGATGGTGCTGACAGGCAAGTTCGAGGTTGTCATAATCATCGCAATTGATGGGTTGATAAGTATCATTCATTGACATAATCGCTCACCAGTAAGTTTGCCGCCGCATATGCGGCCTTTTCCCTGACTGACTCAGCAAGGGCCTGATCCGCCGCAACCTCATTCAATACTTTCAACACGCAACCTAGCGCATCCGGGATATACCCAAGGTCCCCGCTGGCTATTTCCGCATACCGCTTGCGTATTAACTCACAATATTTTTCCACATGCCCTCCTGTCAGCGTTCTGACTTAACCGTGGGATGTAAGTTTAAGCCTACGAAGATAAACTCTGTTTAGCAAGGTGACTATACCATAGTCATTTAAGCAATATCAGCAGGATGAGACGCGATCCGTCGATTGCTGACAGCCTTTTGCCGTCAGTTTCGCTACAATGTACGCCATTTTTATCAGGAGTAGAGTCATGGCGCTGAAAGCGACGATTTATAAAGCGACGGTGAACGTAGCCGACCTGGACCGCAACCAGTTTCTGGATGCCAGTTTGACGCTTGCCCAGCATCCGTCGGAAACCCAGGAGCGCATGATGCTGCGCCTGCTGGCGTGGATTAAATACGCCGACGAGCGTCTGCAGTTTACCCGCGGTTTATCTTCCGACGATGAAGCGGAACTCTGGCTGCTTAACGATCATCTGGGCGTGGATCTTTGGATTGAACTGGGGCTACCGGACGAGCGGCGAATTAAAAAAGCCTGCTCGCGGGCCCAGCAGGTGGCGCTGTTCGCCTATAATAGTCGGGCGGCAGAAATCTGGTGGCAGCAAAACCAGAACAAAATGGCTCAGTTTTCGAAGCTGTCGGTGTGGTATTTGGATGATACTCAGCTGGCGCAGCTCAGCGCTTTTGCCGATCGGACCATGTCGCTGCAGGCGACCATCCAGGACGGCGCTATCTGGTTATCTGACGCTAAGAATAATCTGGAAATTCATTTAACGGCCTGGCAAACACCCGCATGATTACGATTAGCCGCAGCGTCGCGATTGCGGAGGACGAGATTTCACTTTCCGGCATACGCGCGCAGGGCGCGGGCGGTCAGCACGTGAATAAGTCCTCAACGGCTATTCATTTGCGCTTTGATATTAAAGCCTCGAGCCTGCCTGACTATTATAAGGAACGTCTGCTTACCGCCAGCCACCACTTAATTTCTGCCGAGGGTGTGGTTATCATTAAGGCTCAGGAATATCGCAGCCAGGAAATGAATCGTGAAGCGGCAATTGCGCGTCTGGTTGCCCTAATACAAGAATTAACCGCCGTGCAGAAGAGCCGCCGGGAGACGCGACCAACCAGGGCCTCAAAAGAGCGCCGACTGGCTTCAAAGGCGCAAAAATCCTCAGTTAAAGCGCTGCGTGGAAAGGTTCGCCAGTAAGAATATGGCGAACCGGTGGAATGGATGATAAGGAATTTACAGTGAAGAAAATCGTATTTTCAGTCGTGGCGGCCTGTTCGCTCTTTGCCCTGTTCGGCTGTAACCATCGTACGGAAATGGAAACGTTACAGCCGGCGCCGATGGAAGAGCTAAAACCGATGCAGCAGAGCTGGCGCGGCGTGCTGCCGTGCGCCGACTGCGAAGGGATTGAAACCTCGCTCTTTCTTGAGAAAGACGGCACCTGGGTGATGAATGAACGATATCAGGGCGTTAGCCGCGAACCTTCCTCTTTTGCTTCATATGGTACCTGGGCGCGCACGGCTGATAAGCTGGTGCTGACCGACAGCAAAGGCGAGAAGTCTTATTATCGGGCGAAGGGCGATAAGCTGGAAATGCTCGATCGCGACGGTAACCCCATCGAGTCGACGCTGAACTATACGCTTGAATCAGTCAAAGCCAGTCTGCCCATCACGCCAATGGCGATGCGCGGAATGTACTTCTATATGGCGGATGCGGCGACCTTTACCGATTGCGCGACCGGCAAGCGAGTGGCTGTCGCCAATAATGCTCAGCTCGAGCGTGATTATGCCGCTGCGCGCGGTACGGATACTCGACCGGTGCTGCTGGTGGTTGAGGGGCACTTTACGCTGGAAGCGAATCCGGATTCGGGAGCGCCGGTTAAAGTTCTGGCGGTGGATTCACCCGGCAAGTTTTATCAAAAAGAAGACTGCAATTCTCGTTAATTAATTGAGTCCTACGAGGCGGCTTGTCTTGATATAAATTCCCAATTTAAGATGCCCGATATACTGCAATTGTGTTTCGGGCTTAAAGTTTGCCACATCCCCCTCACGCATATGAAGCAAGTCTGATGGGCTAATCCAGCCCGGTTGAGCCAGGGTCAGCGGGTGTCCGGCCTTCGCGAAGGCATCGCTGACAAACTCCGAACAAAACCACATTTTTTTGTCCCCGGATGCTGCATCGCTCAGTTGGGCTTTGGCCAGACCGTTCACGCACTGCTGGCGGAAATCTTTTGAGAAGGGATTCAGGGTGCATAGCTGTTTGGTGACCATAAAGGGCACAAATTCAATAATGCCGCGATAGTTATAGGCGCTGTTTCTGTTTTTATAGGCGAAATTTTTAATGCCAGCGGCCTGTTGCGGCGTGAGGTCAGGCGCTCTTAGGGCAAACAGCTTATCGCTGTGCTGCATCGCTTGCCGGAGAGGCACAACCTGCACCCCAGCGCCGGTTGCCTCTGCAACCTGGTTATCACCGATATAGATAGCGACATGGCTAACGGAGGATGTGCTAAGAGCACGAATCCCCAGGGACGTCACGCCAATGCTGGAAGAGAAAAGGAGATCGCCGGGGAGCAGATCTTGTGCGTTAATTTCAGTCAGCGTGTTATTAGCCACCGAGCTCTGGCGCTGAAGCTTAATCGCCCATTGCTGCGATGGTTGCTTAATAGTGGAAGCGGAAGGCACGGACCGGCTGACGTCTACCGTGCAGGCAGAAAGTAAGAACGATACGGGAAAAAGCAGGACATGATTAGCCCGTCGTTTAGCCATGATTACAATCCTTGTAAAAAAGAGGCTCTGAAACCAGAGCCTCTTTTGGCGTTAACCTTTAATTTGTTGTACCAGGTAATTCACGATATCGCCGGTTTTAATCAGCTGTTTCTCGCCGCTGCGGCGATATTTATATTCAATATCGTCGTTGTCGAGGTTACGGTCGCCCAGCACGATGGTATGCGGAATTCCGATAAGCTCCATATCGGCGAACATCACGCCGGGACGCTCTTTACGGTCATCCATCAGCACTTCGATGCCCAGCGCGGTTAGCTCAGCATACAGCTTCTCAGCCAGCTCCTGCACGCGATAGGATTTGTGCATGTTCATCGGCAGAATCGCAACCTGGAACGGGGCGATAGCTTCCGGCCACAAGATCCCGCGCTCGTCAAAGTTCTGCTCAATGGCTGCCGCCACCACGCGAGTCACCCCGATACCGTAGCAGCCCATAGTCAGGATCTGATTACGGCCATCTTCGCCCTGTACGGAGGCTTTCATCGCTTCAGAGTACTTGGTACCCAGCTGGAAGATGTGGCCCACTTCGATACCGCGTTTAATCAACAGCGTGCCTTTACCGTCCGGGCTCGGGTCACCGGCCACTACGTTACGGATATCTGCCACTTCAGGAGTGGCGACGTCGCGATCCCAGTTGATGCCGAAGTAGTGTTTACCGTCAATGTTCGCGCCCGCGGCGAAATCGCTCATGGCGGCAACGGTACGGTCAATAATCACCGGAACAGGCATATTAACCGGGCCAAGAGAACCGGGACCCGCTTTCACCAGCGCGCGAATCTCTTCTTCGGTTGCGAAGGTCAGCGGGCTGGCGACCTGCGGCAGTTTTTCCGCTTTGACTTCGTTCAGTTCATGATCGCCGCGAACCAGCAGGGCTATCAGCGGATACTCACTGTCTTCTACTGCTTTTACCAGCAGGGTTTTCACGGTTTTTTCAATCGGCAGATTGAACTGCTCGACCAGCTCGGCGATGGTTTTAGCGTCAGGCGTATCGACCAGGGTCATTTCCTGCGTGGCGGCCGCGCGCGGCTCTTTCGGCGCAACGGCTTCGGCGAACTCAATATTGGCCGCGTAGTCAGAAGAGTCAGAGAAAATGACGTCATCTTCACCGCTCTGCGCCAGTACCTGGAATTCGTGAGATGCGCTGCCGCCGATAGAACCGGTGTCAGCCTGTACCGCGCGGAAATCCAGCCCCATACGGCTGAAGATTTTGCTGTACGCGGCGTACATCGCGTCGTAGGTCTCCTGCAGCGATTCCTGAGAGGTATGGAAAGAGTAAGCATCTTTCATCAGGAATTCACGGGAACGCATTACGCCGAAACGCGGGCGAACTTCGTCACGGAATTTGGTCTGGATCTGATAGAAGTTCAGCGGCAGCTGTTTGTAAGAGCTCAGCTCATTACGAATCAGGTCGGTGATGACTTCTTCATGAGTCGGGCCGAGTACGAACGGACGTTCGCCACGGTCAGCAATACGCAGCAGTTCCGGGCCGTACTGTTCCCAACGACCACTCTCTTGCCACAGCTCAGAGGGCTGAACTACCGGCATTAACACCTCGATTGCACCGGCGTTGTTCATCTCTTCACGCACGATGTTTTCGACTTTTTTCAGGACGCGCACGCCGGTCGGCAGCCAGGTGTATAACCCGGAGGCCAGCTTGCGGATCATCCCGGCGCGCAGCATCAGCTGGTGGCTGATAACCTCGGCGTCGGCAGGTGTCTCCTTCAGAGTGGAGAGCAGGTATTGGCTAGTACGCATGTTGTTACGGTTCCATTTGGACGATCGATACAGGCTGGAGGCCAGCCTGACACAAAAAAGTGGTTTAGTTTACCAGTGTGGCAAAGATGCCAAAAGAGAGGAGAATAAAATTAGCGTGCTTCGAGAGAAAAGACTTCAAAACCGGACGAAATCACCCGCCAGCGCACGTTAAAATCCAGCAGCCAGACGGCGTAGGTTTTTCCCGGCTCCTCTTCTTTGCGGTATGCCGGTCGCGGATCCTGCGCCAGAACTTCGCTAATAAACGACTTAAGACGAGGATAGCGTCGCTCCAGCGTTAAAATTTGCGCTTCTGTATCCGGCGTGAAACTCACCGCTACTTCCGCCCCTGGAGCCTCCTGAGCATAGCTTGCGCTGGCATCCGGCAGTGCTTCGGCAAAGGGCAGGTAAGGTTTGATATCCACGACCGGCGTTCCATCTACCAGGTCCAGGCTGCCTAACTCAAGCACGACGTGTTCTTTCTGGCAGCGAATACCTTTTAGCTCGACCAGAGACATACCGATTGGATTAGGACGAAAGGTCGAACGGGTAGCGAATACGCCCATTCGCGCGTTACCGCCGAGGCGGGGAGGGCGGACGGTAGGACGCCAGCCGCCTTCCATGGTCTGATGAAACACAAACAGGACCCACAGATGGCTGAAATTTTCCAGGCCGCGTACGGCATCGGCCTGGTTATAGGGAGGCAAAAGGTGTAATTCGCCGCCGCCGTTTTTAACCAGCCCGGGCTGGCGGGGAACGGCAAATTTTTCTTTATAGGGCGAGCGAATAACGCCTATCTGCGCAAACTGAAAAGCACTCATTGCGCCGTAACGTTAAGCGCTGATCCCAGGCAAACGGCCTGGCGGTAGCAGCCCGGGGTTCCGCTGGTCACTTCGCAGCGGTGCAGCAGCACAGCGTTGGCTTTCATTCTTGCCGCATTAATCTGCATACGCTTGCGAGCCGTCGGGATATTGGGCGGAGAGTCTTGATTAGAGGCCTGACATGATTCACCGGTGACTTCACCCAGTTCGCGGAAAGGTTTACCCACCAACTCTGTTGCATCGGTATAGATTCTTACCGGGGCCGGGCGCGTCGCTTTCGGTTTGGCCGGTTCCGATTTGGCTGGCTGAGTGACCGTACTTTGCACAGGTTCGACTGGCGATCTGCTTAGCATGGAACAACCGCTTAACATGAGTGCTAACAAACAGACCGGTAAAGCACGCATAGTATTTCCTCAATAAATAATAAAACAGGGCGCTATTGAATCAGGTGCTTGCATAAATGACAAGACGGGCATAAGCCCGTCCTGAATGATATTACGCTGAGAATAGATTACCAGCCTTTCACCGCGCCGCCGTTAAAGATTTTGTTGGCTGCTTCGTAAACTTCGTCACTCTGGTAAGCCTGAACAAATTTCTTAACATTTTCCGCATCTTTGTTGTCTTCGCGAGCGACAATCAGGTTCACGTACGGAGACTCTTTACCTTCGACAAAAATACCGTCTTTTGCCGGGGTCAGGCCAATCTGGCTGGCGTAGGTGGTATTAATAACCGCCAGGGCGATCTGCGCATCATCCAGAGAGCGCGGCAGCTGCGGGGCTTCCAGCTCAACAATTTTCAGGTTTTTCGGGTTTTCAATAATATCCAGTGAGGTTGGCAGCAGACCAACGCCTTCTTTCAGTTTGATCAGACCAACCTGCTGCAGCAGCAGCAGAGATCGGCCAAGGTTGGTTGGATCGTTAGGAATGGCGACCTGCGAGCCCGGCTGCAGCTCATCCAGCGATTTGATTTTTTTCGAGTAACCGGCAATGGGATAGACAAACGAGTTGCCGACGGAAACCAGCTTGTAGCCGCGGTCTTTAATCTGCTGGTCCAGATACGGTTTATGCTGGAAGGCATTAACGTCAATATCGCCTTTGCTCAGCGCTTCGTTAGGCAGCACGTAATCGTTGAAGGTAACCAGTTCAACATCGAGGCCGTATTTATCTTTTGCTACTTTCTGCGCAACCTCAGCAACCTGCTGTTCCGCGCCGACGATCACGCCGACTTTGATGTGGTTTGGATCCTTTTCGTCCTGACCGCAACCCACCAGCGCCAAAGAACCGATTAACGCGCCGACTGCCGCAAAGGTTTTGAAATTAAAGGCCATGTTATTTCCTTCCTGTAAGATTCTGTATTGTGTGTGATGTTATTTGTGAGTCACAGCCCGGACGATACGATCGCCAGAGAATTGAATTAAATAAACCAGAATAACCAGCAACACCAGCACGGTATTCATTACCGTTGCATTGTAGCCGATATAACCGTACTGATAGCCAATCTGTCCCAGGCCGCCGGCACCGACGGCACCGCCCATGGCGGAATAGCCAACCAGCGTGATAAGGGTAATCGTTGCCGCATTCACCAGACCCGGAAGCGCTTCCGGCAGAAGAACCTTACGCACGATCTGCATCGGCGTTGCGCCCATCGCGCGGGATGCTTCGATAAGGCCGGTTGGGATCTCCAGCAGGGCGTTTTCCACCATGCGGGCGATAAACGGCGCGGCGCCAACCGTCAGCGGGACAATGGCAGCCTGCAGGCCAATCGACGTGCCAACAATCACGCGAGTGAATGGGATCATCCACACCAGCAGGATAATAAAAGGAATCGAACGGAAAATGTTCACCACCGCCGAAAGCGTGCGGTAGAGCTTCGCATTAGCGACAATTTGCCCGGGACGGGTGACGTACAGCAGCACGCCGACCGGCAGGCCAAGAACAAAACCGAAGAAGCCGGAGACAAACGTCATGGCCAGCGTTTCCCATACGCCGCGAACCAGCAGCCAGATCATTGGTTCAGACATATCCCAGTACCTCTACTTTTACATGATGTTCCTGCAACCAGGCGATCGCGGCCTGGGTATCTTCCTGCGAGCCGTGCATCTCGGTCAGCATGATGCCGAACTTGACGCCGCCCGCGTAATCCATCTGCGCGCTAATAATGTTGTTATTCACATTAAAACGACGGGCAGTCTCCGAAAGCAGCGGGGCATCTACGGAATGACCGGTAAACTCCATGCGCAGCATAGGCACGCTATCGGCAAGAGCCTCAGGTTTAAGGCGGGCCTGATAATCATCCGGGATATCAAGGTGCAGCGTTGACTGGATAAACTGCTGCGCCAGAGGCGTTTTGGGATGAGAGAACACCTCGCTCACCGTATCCTGCTCAATAAGCTGGCCGTTGCTGATAACGGCAACGCAATCACAGATGCGTTTAACGACATCCATTTCGTGGGTAATCAGCAAAATCGTCAGGCCCAGGCGACGGTTGATATCCTTCAGCAGTTCCAGAATCGAACGCGTAGTGGCCGGGTCCAGCGCGCTGGTGGCTTCGTCGCAGAGCAGGACTTTTGGATTGCTCGCCAGCGCACGGGCGATGGCCACGCGCTGCTTTTGCCCGCCGGAGAGATTCGCCGGATAGCTATCGTGTTTATCTCCCAGACCGACGAGATCCAGCAGCTCGGTCACCCGACGCTTGATTTCATCTTTAGAGGTATTGTCGAGCTCCAGAGGCAACGCCACGTTACCGAACACGGTACGTGAGGCAAGCAGGTTAAAGTGCTGGAAAATCATACCAATCTGGCGGCGAGCGCGAGTCAGCTCTTTTTCTGAAAGCGCCGTCAGCTCCTGGCCGTCGACCTGGACGCTGCCCTGCGTTGGACGTTCAAGCAGGTTTACGCAGCGGATTAACGTACTTTTACCCGCGCCGGAAGCGCCGATGACGCCATAAATTTGTCCGGCAGGAACATGCAGGCTGACATCGTTCAGCGCCTGTATGCTGCGGTTCCCCTGCTGGAACACTTTGGTGATATTCGAAAGTTTAATCATCAGTTATTTATTATCATTTAGCCGTTTGCCGTGGCATTTTCTTCTGCCGTGTCCAGGCGATGCCTGTCAATGAAATGGATGTTAAGGCATCCAGACGTCTAAATCAATCTGACTCTGTATAATGAGCACTTTCTTGCGTCCGGAAACATGCGATACTAGGCGAATTAGCCTTTATCAGGAGCAAACCGGTGGCAATGTCAGTACCCGCAATTTTTCTTGACCGTGATGGCACGATTAATGTCGATCACGGATACGTCCATGAAATCGACAATTTTGAATTTATCGATGGCGTCATTGACGCGATGCGTCAATTAAAGGAGATGGGCTATGCGCTGGTGCTGGTGACCAACCAGTCCGGTATCGCCCGCGGCAAGTTTACTGAAGAGCAGTTTGAAACGCTGACGGAGTGGATGGACTGGTCGCTGGCCGATCGCGGCGTTGACCTGGATGGCATCTATTATTGTCCTCACCATCCGCAGGGAACCGTTGAAGAGTTTCGCCAGACCTGCGACTGCCGTAAACCGCATCCGGGAATGCTCATCTCGGCGCGCGACTACCTGCACATTGATATGGCGGCGTCATATATGGTGGGCGATAAAATTGAAGATATGCAGGCGGCCTTAGCGGCGGAAGTTGGCACGAAAGTATTGGTACGCACCGGTAAACCCGTCACTCCAGAAGCGGAAAGTGCTGCCGATTGGGTGCTAAACAGCCTGGCAGACCTGCCGGATGCGATTAAAAAGCGGCAGAAATAGGCGTTGTGTATAAAAGATGAGCGGTTGAAATAAAAATGCATTTTACCGCTTGTCACCGCCAAATAACTCCCTATAATGCGCTCCCACTGACACGGCAGATGTGAATCACTTCACACAAACA